>JAZSDB010000121.1:0-2301 GCA_045530975.1 Eubacteriales bacterium | reverse complement strand
CTCCTTTTTAAGAGGAGAGGAGGAAGCCAGCTGAGGCCATATTTTTGCAGGTCGGTTGTTGGAATAAACACCCATACCTGCCCTTAATCTCAATAATCCCTTTTCGGGACGCTTGTCCGCAGGTACGTCGTTCCATTTTTTGCCGCCCACTGCACCTAAAAGCACGCTGTCGGCCGATAAGCAAATATCAAGCATTTCCTTTGGCAGAGGATCGCCGTATTTATCGATGGCGCAACCGCCCATATCCACATAATTGTAGTTGAAGCTGTGATTATAAAGCTCCCCAACACGGTTAAGTACCTTAAGTGCGCAATCCACAATTTCGGGCCCTATTCCGTCGCCCTTGATAACGGCTATATTTTTAACCATTTTGGTCACTCCTTCAAAGATGCTAAAAGACCGCCGCTTTTGATAATGTTCTTTATAAATTCGGGGAAGGGCTGGGCTTGGTAGCATTTTCCGGTGGTTATGTCTGTAATAATACCGCTGTCGAAATCCACGCTAACCTCGTCCTCGGGTGCAATTTCCTCGGCCGCCGCTTCACATTCCAGAATAGGAAGACCTATGTTTATAGCATTGCGGTAAAAAATGCGGGCAAAGCTCTTTGCGATAACACAACCTACACCGCAGGTTTTAATTACAAGGGGGGCGTGCTCACGGGAGGAGCCGCAACCGAAATTCCAACCGCCAACCATCACATCGCCCTTTGTCACCTTGGAAACAAAGGAAGAATCGATATCCTCCATACAGTGACGGGCCAATTCCTGCGCATTTGGGGTGTTCAGGTATCTGGCGGGGATAATAACATCCGTATCCACATTATCGGGATATTTAAAAACCTTACCTTGGGTTTTCATATTTTACCCTCCTTGTATTCGGTAATAAATCCGGTCAGGGCGCTTGCCGCCGCAGTAAGGGGAGAAGCAAGATAAATCTCGCTTTTGGTGTGTCCCATTCGGCCCACGAAATTGCGGTTGGTGGTGGCAACACAGCGCTCGCCCTCTGCCAGAATACCCATATATCCGCCCAGGCAGGGGCCGCAGGTGGGAGTGGAAACTACTGCACCGGCATCGATAAATGCGGTGTAATATCCGCGCTCCACGCATTCACGCAGTATCTGCATTGTGGCAGGGATAATGATGCATCGCACACCGTCGGCAATTTTTTTGCCCTTCAAAACTCTGTATGTCGCTTCCATATCCTCTAAACGTCCGTTGGTACAGCTGCCGATAACCACCTGGTCGATGGCAATGTGATTAAGAGTTTCTGCTCTTACAGTATTTTCCGGCAAATGAGGACAAGCCACGGTGGGCACTATGGATGCAAGGTCTATGGTAATGGTTTTTTCATAGACAGCATCCTCGTCGGCAGTATATATTACGGGAGTGCGCTTGCAACGGTTGTTCATATATTCCACAGTGATTTCGTCCACCGGGAATATTCCATTTTTGGCGCCTGCCTCAATTACCATATTGCAAATGCACAGACGGTCGTCCATAGAGAGGGATTTCACACCGCTACCGGTAAATTCCATACTTTTGTATAAAGCGCCGTCAACGCCTATCATACCGATAATGGTAAGAATTACATCTTTGCCGCTGCAGTTTGCGGGAAGTGCGCCCGTCAGCTCGAATTTTATTGCAGAGGGAACCTTGAACCACGCCTCGCCTGTGGCAACTCCTGCGGCCATATCCGTGCTTCCCACACCGGTGGAAAAGGCACCCAATGCACCGTAGGTGCAGGTATGGCTGTCTGCACCGATAATGCAGTCCCCTGCGGTTACCACACCCTGCTCGGGAAGGAGGGCGTGCTCTATACCCATTTTGCCAACATCATAAAAGTGGCTGATGGAATATTGCTTTGCAAATTCACGGCAGGTTTTGGACTGCTCTGCCGCCTTTATGTCCTTGTTGGGCACGAAATGGTCCAGCACTATGGCAATTCTGTCACGGTCGAAAACCTTGTCAAAGCCCATTTTTTTAAATTCATTTACAGCAACGGGGGTGGTAATATCGTTGCCTAACACAATATCCAGCTTGGCATTTATAAGCTGACCTGCCGAAACGCTGTCAAGGCCTGCCTTTGCGGCAAGAATTTTTTGTGTCATAGTCATTCCCATTATTCTTCATCCCCCTTGATCATATTGTGGAATGCGCTGAGCAAGGCCTTTGTGCTGGCCTTAACCACGTCGGTATGGGTACCTGCACCCCAATAAATCCTTCCGTTTTCACGTTCAAGACCTATATAGGATGCCGCCACACTCTGAGAGCCCTGTCCCTGCATACTGTGCTGAGTAAATAC
>JAZSDB010000185.1:0-14311 GCA_045530975.1 Eubacteriales bacterium | reverse complement strand
GTACGGCGTTTTATGGCATCCAGCGTGCGGGGCTTGATGTGGCTGTCGAGAGCATCTAAAATTTCGCCCTCGGTAACCACATTGCAACGGCAGATAACATTGCCGTATTTGCGGTTTTCCTCGCATAGACGTGCCTTTTCCTCATTGGGAAGCGCTTTGAAATTGATATAGGGCTTGGCCCAATGCCACTCCTCTTTTTCGGAAAGCTCCAAGCCGCAATTCCTGAAAATTCCCATTACATATTCGCCTATGGCGGCGGCAGAGGAGAGCCCGGGGGACTTTATGCCTGCCACGTTTATAAAGCTTTTGCAGAGGGGAGATTCTTCTATTATGAAATCCTTGCGGTCGGAATTTGCACGGGAGCCCGCAAAGGAGCGTATGTTTTCACGGTAATCGATTTTTTCGGTGGTTTTTGCCGCCTCCTGCGCAACAAAATCCAGACCTGCCTTTGTGGTGGACACATCATCTCTTTCATTGTCCTTTTCGGCGTTGGGCCCGATGATAATATTACCCTCGGCGGTGGGAGAAACCAAAACACCCTTGCCCTTTTCGGTGGGGCATTGGAATACAACGGTATTTACCAGCCAATCGGAGGTGGTATCCAGAAGATAATACTGTCCCTTGGAGGGGAATATCTTAAAATCGCCTGCGCCTGCCATTTCGGCAACCTTATCGGCATAAAGCCCTGCGGCATTTACCACAAAAGGAGCGCTGTACTGCTTCCCGCTTGCGGTTACGGTGAAAATCCCGTCCTGCTTTTCAATGGAGGTAACCTCTGCCTCCAAATAAAAGTCCACCCCGTTTTCTGCGGCGGTTTCGCACATTGCCAGACATAAGCGCCAGGGATTTACCACTGCGGCGGAAGGAGCATAAAGGGCCTTTGTCACCTTGGGAGAAAGGTTGGGCTCCAGCTTTGTAAGAGCGTCCTTATCGAGAATTTCCATGCCCCTCACACCGTTCTGAAGACCTCGCAGATAGAGCTTTTCAAGGTGCTTTTCGTCTTCCTCGTTGAAGGCAATAACAAGGGAGCCGATTTTGCGATAGGGCACATTCATCACCCTGCAAATCTCCTCGGTGAGATGTGCGCCGCGGACATTAAGCTTTGCCATCAGTGTTTCGGGAGCAGGGTCATACCCTGCATGAACTATACCGCTGTTTGCCTTTGATGTGCCTACCGCCACATCGTTTTCCTTTTCCAGCACACAGCATTTCAGGTTGTATTTTGAAAGATTCATTGCCACGGCGGCTCCGCAAACGCCTGCGCCGATAATTATTACGTCATACATAAAAAATATCCTGCCTTCGGTTTTTGATTATGGAAAATAAAATGCAATCAAAGTGCTTTGACTGCATAGAATTATTATAGGGATTACTCCTCGGTATCGGAAGAGTGCTTAGCCCTTGCGATTTCGTCCTTTAAAAGAGCCACAAAGCTGTTGTTGGGCTCAAATTCTATCATTGCACGCTTGCCGTTGAATTCACAAAGAAAAACAAAGCTTTCCGCTCTCATATTCTGATTAAGTGAATATTTAATCACACCCTTTTCAGGGGAGGGAAGATGGTCGTAATCACGCTTGGGAAGCAGGTCAATGGCGGTTTCCAACGCCACGGAGCAAACCACCTGACGGCGGTTGCCGACGATTCTGGTTACCGAAAAATCGCTGCCGTTGACGGCATATTCAAATTCGGTAAGGGAATATCTTACATTCAGAAGAATGGAAATCATCAAGGATACAAACCCTGCCAGATTGAAAAAGGACGCAAAGGGCAGGGGAAAGGAGGAAACCAAAAAAAGCAGAGCCGTAACAGCCACGGAGATGCAGAGCAAAAGCTTTGCCTGAGTAACGTTTCTTTCGGGTTTGCAGATATACATTTTTGTTTGCGCTCCTTTGAAAAATATTTATACGGAGGAATTACTGTATGCAATTTGACCGCGATTCACTGGAAAAAATTATGTCTATGGACGATGAAAGCTTTAAGCAGCTGGCAAAAATCATTGCCGAGGCGGCAGGCGCCTCCAAATCCAAAACCGATATGCTGTTAAACAATCCCGACCTGCTTAAAAGAAAGCTGGCAAGGATAACCCCCGAGGAGGCACAGGCCCTTATCGATTCCGCAGGAAAGGAAAAAAGCCAAGAGATAATGGATATGCTCCGCAGGCAGGGTATGAATTTTGGACAGTGATTTCAGCGAAAAGCTAAAAAAGGTTTTATCCGACCCCGAGGCCATGTCCAAAATAATGGCGGTGGCATCCTCTATGGGCGCAACGGAGGCCCAAAGGAAGGAAGCACCTGCGCCTTCCGATTCCGAAGCTGCTTCGGGCAGTAGCGAAGGCCCCTTTGCTTTACTTGGCGGACTTTCTGCGGACAGCGACCCGAGAATTGCTCTGCTTAATACCGTAAAGCCCCTTTTGAGAGAGGACAAACGAAGCAGGATAGATTCCCTCACACGGGCGCTTACGGCAGTTTCGGTAATGAAAAACCTGCGAAAGTGAGGTGGAAAAATGTACAGCAGAGATTTTGGAGGGATAAAGAGCGACGGCCAGCTTTACCGTATGGAGCAGGAATACAACAACGCCCCACGGGAGGAAAGCCACAGCCCCGAGAAATGCGAAAAAAGGGAGGAGGCCCCACGGAGGGGAAGCTTTGACTTTTTAAGAGATTTAAAGCTGGATGACCTTATACTTATTGCAATAGGAATACTGCTGCTTCTGGACGGAGAAAACGAAAACGATATTTTTGTCTTTCTTATCGCCTTTCTTTTGTTCTTCTAAGATTCCTTGTTTTCGGAAATAAGGAAGGCAATAAACCTGTCCACGGTTTTTCTGTCCTTTGCGGAAAGGGAACGGTATTTGTCGTAAGGGGTTTCACTTTCGGGTGCGGCCTCTCGAAGGTGCATATTATCACCGACGTGAAGCCCTGCGGCAAACATCAGATCCTCCAGATCTATTTCACCGAAGGCGTGAGCCGCAACCTTGCGGATAAGCTTGGGGCGGGGAGGATTTTCCTGAGTGCCGAAAGCAAGCTTTCGCATTTGAACATAGCTTATGTCGCAATCGACGGCAAATTGACGCCAGGAGCGCACTCCCTTTGCCTCCGCCAAAAGCATTGCGAAAATTTTTCGGTTCCATCTGTTATGCTCAGCCATGTTTTTCTCCCTGTATGTTCATACCCTCAAGGGCCGCACCGATAACGGTACCGTAGGCGGCATTTTCGGGAATGATAATATTTACATTGAACATTTTTTCAAGCTTGTCAAAAATTTCCTTTGCCTGAGGAAGAACGGTAAGGTTGCCTATAAGAACAATATCCTTGATGTTCTTCATTCTTGCCGAGAAAATGGCCATCATTGCCACCGTCTCGAAAACCATATTAACCAGGCCGAGAGCAATATCCTCACGGGTGGCCATATCGCTTACCTTGCCGAAGTTTGATGCGGTAATACCGCCTGTAAGGGTGGGACTTATGTCCGATTGAGTAATGTCTGAAATCATAAGGTCGATGTTGTTTATGTTGCCGTTCAAGGCAAGCTCTGCCACGTGCTGTGCCGAGCGGATGCCCAACAGCTTGTCTGCAATACCCACCAGAGTACCGCCGCCTACGCCCGTACCGCCAAGGTGGGTGTATTCGCCGGTTTTGGAATTGGCATAAACAAAGGCAGTGCCGGTGCCCATGCTTACAATAATGGCCTCGTCCATACCGCTGAGATACAGACCGCCCTTACCGTTGGCAATAAATTCATTTACCCTCACGGCGTCAAGACCGTATATATTGTTGCCAATAAATGCCGAACCTACACCGGTTATCATAACCTTTTCTATATCGGAAAGAGAAATTCCGTTGTCGCTGGTGAATTTACCGAAGCCACCGTATATGGAGGCAATGGGGTCATTGGCCTTAACCAGGCCGGGCGCTAACAGCTTATCGCCGTCAAAGCCCACTATTTTTGTGGTGCTTCCGCCCACATCTATGCCTACGATAATGCTCATAAATACATCTCCTGTTTCTCCGCAGGGGGGATTCCCTTAGCGGCTAATTGTGAAATAAATCGCTCATTAAGGTATTATCAAGCTCGGAAACCGAAATGGCGAAATTGAGATTTTGGGAATCCTTGTAGCCAAAGGCATTTATTCCGATAACCTGACCGTACTCATTGAAGAGGGGACCGCCGGAATTGCCGTGGGTGATTGATGCATCGTGCTGGATGCACATTTTACCCTCCGCCTCTCTTTCGGGATGGCATACAATGCCCTTTGTAAGGGTGTTTTCATAGCCCTCGGGGGTGCCAAAGGCATAAACCGTGTCGCCGACGGAAACTTCGTTGGTCTGGGTTTCAAGATATTTAAAATCCGAACCGTCTATCTTCAACAGCGCCAGGTCCTTTTCCTCGCTGGAAGCAAGGACCTTCGTTACGGGATATACGGTTTCGCCGACGGTGACCGTGATGGAGCGGTAATCCTCTATCACGTGGTAATTGGTAACGATTTTTCCGTCGGAGCTGACCAGAAATCCCGTGCCCGTGGCAGTGAAATTTCTTCCGCTTACCTTAACTACGCCGACGCATTGCTTTGCAAGGTCGAAAATTTCCGAGGGCGAAAGCTTTTCTGCGGAATATTTTTCATCGAAAACATCGCCGCAGACAGTGCAGGTATAGGTCTTTACCCCGTCATTATAGGGCTTTGCGGTTTTTGTTATTTCATATACATATTTGTGCTCCAATGCTTCTCCCTTGGTTTCACCGCAGAGAGAGCAGACGGAGGGTGTGGTGCAGTCGGCATCGGACCATTTATGCTCCAATACATCGCCTGTAATAGCATTGCATTGTGTGCAACGGGAAGGGGAGTGGCAGTTTGCATCTTCCCAGCTATGCTCGTTTTTCGGCTCGCCTATGGTGCCGCAGTTAAGACAGTATTGGGGCGCATAGCAGTTGGCATCCTCCCAGCTGTGAATGCATTCCTCGGAGCAACCTCCAAAGGAAAAGGTAAGCAGGCATATTGTTAACAGAAGCACGGCTATTTTGACGTTTGTTCTCATAAGACATCACTTTCCCGAAAATAAATCTCAAAAGCATACAAATATTCAATTTATTATACAACCAATATTTGCGGTTGTCAAGAAAACATAGCGGTTTAAGGCGCTTTTGAACGAGAAAATAAAAATTTACAAAAACCCTTTTCATAACGATATTTTTGTGGTAATATATATTGAATGGAAATTTTTAAAGGGAGGATAGGGATGCTTAACAGTCAGGAAGCTGAGCTTTTTTCGGTTAAGGCAAAAGAGGGGCTTTGCTCCCACGCCTATATAATCGACGGCGCCGAGGGTATCGGAAAGCTTTCCTTTGCACTGCACTGCGCCTCCGCCCTGCTTTGCACCGGCGATAACAAGCCCTGTGGCTATTGCGCTCATTGCCGAAAGATTGCCAACGGCGACCATCCCGATGTTTTTATTATCGGCAGGGAAAAAACCGCTTCTATTGCCGATGTCCGTGAAATAATCCGCCGTGCCACTTTAAAGCCAAACGATTCCGACCGTCAGGTTTTCATAGTTTGCAATGCGGGCAAGCTTCGTGAGGATGCACAGAATGCACTTCTCAAGCTTTTCGAGGAGCCCCCTGCATCGGTGGCGGTATTTCTTCTTACCGAAAGCCGTTCATCCCTTTTGCCCACTGTGCTGTCACGTGGACAGCGCATTCATCTGGACGGGCTTTCCTACGAGGATATGAATCAACAGCTGAAGAAAAAATATCCAAAGGCAACCTTTGGCGAAATCCATTCGGCCATTGAATTTGCCTGCGGTAATTTGGGAGCGGCTCAGAAATTTCTTTCAAAGGAATCCTCTGCCACCCGTGCCAAGGCGGAAAAGCTGATAACCTTTGCCGTTACAAAAAACAGCTATGAGCTTTTGGAGCTTCTTCTTGTGCCCAAATACAAAAGGGACCAGCTTTTGGAAATTTTCGGCGAAAGCATTTTTCTTATATGTGAATTTCAAAAGCAGAAGTTCGGCGCAAAGCACAATGCACCCATAAGCAGTAATTGCGCTCAGGCGGTAAAGGGTGCATCCAAGCGTGCTCTTTCGGCCATGTGCGAGATGATTCAGCTGGCAATGATGGCCCTTGAAAACAATGCAAATATTACAGCGACGGTAACCAAGCTTTCCATCGATTTGCTTGCCGCCGCCGCAAGATAGAGAAAATCTCTTACAGGAGCTTTTATATATGGAAAATAAGGAACACAACAACGATAAAAAGCAGGGCAAGGGCGGTTTTCATTATAGAAACAACCGCCGCAGAAGGGGAAAGGGCTACGGCCACCATCCCAAGGGAAAGCCCGCAAATGAAGAAGTAAAGGAAAATACCGCCGAGGTATCCGAGGAGGCGGCTGCCCCCGAGGTGAAGAGCGAGCCCGCAGCAGAAGCTGCAGGCAGCTATACCGGCTTTACTCCTCAGACCGAGGAGGAGCGTAAATATATGTTCGATTACGAGCCCCAGCCCGTGGAGGACAAGGAAGAAAAGACCGTTTCCGTGGTGGGCATAAAGTTTCGTAACGGCAGTAAGATTTATTACTTCGACCCCCGTGATATTGTTTTCGTAAAGGGCGAGCACGCCGTTGTGGAAACCGTCCGCGGTGTTGAATACGGCGAGGTTGCTCTGGGCAACCGTATGGTTGGCGAATCGGAAGTGGTTTTCCCTCTGAAGCCGGTTATGCGCAAGGCCACCAAGGAGGATGACGAGCGCCACATCGAAAACCGCAAGCTGGAGGAAAGCGCCCGTCCCATCTGGCAGGAAAAGATTGCAAAGAACGGCTTGGAAATGCAGCTTGTTGACGTGGAATATACCCACGATAATGCCAAGCTCTGCTTCTATTTCACAGCCGACGGCAGAGTGGACTTCCGTGAGCTTGTAAAGGATCTGGCAAGCGTTTTCCGCACCCGTATTGAGCTTCGTCAGATAGGTGTTCGTGATGAAGCCAAGCTTTACGGCGGCTTGGGCTGCTGTGGCAGACCCTATTGCTGCAATACCTTCCTTCCCGATTTTGCTCAGGTTTCCATAAAGATGGCAAAGGAGCAAAACCTTTCTCTCTCCTCCTCCAAGATAAGCGGTGCCTGCGGGAGACTGATGTGCTGTCTCCGCTTCGAGCAGGATACCTATGAGCGTGAATATGCAACCTTCCCCAAGGTGGACACCATAGTGGATACACCCAAGGGCAGAGGTGTAATTGTGGAAAGCAGCTTCCTTACCGGCAGAATTAAGGTAAAGATGAATAACGACCAGAGCTTGAAGGTCTTTGGTAAATCCGAGCTGAAGCCCCTCGGAATGATTAAGGTCAAGGAAGAAATCAGCGAGGACCTTAAAAAGCTGGAGGATAAATAAATATATTGGCGCAACAGGAGGAATCTATGTTGAAAACCATATCCCTCATAACCGTTTACAACAACGAAAAGCTTGTCAACGAAATGAAAAGCAGTGCGGCGGCTCAGGAAGGCGTAGATATCGAATATATTATGCTGGACAACCGTGGAAATAAATACAAAAGCGCCGCAGAAGCATTGAATGCAGGTGTTGATATGGCCAAGGGTGAGGTTCTGGTGTTCCTTCATCAGGATATAGAGCTTGTTTCGGCAAGCACTCTTGAATATATTTATGATTATGCCGTAAAAAACAAAAATACCGTGTTCGGTGCCGCAGGTGTTACACAAAGAATGGCGCCCTCTTCGGAGGTAAGCATACTTTCTTCTATGTACGCAGGACCCGACAGACGGAAATACAGTCCGATGGATGAGCCGAAGGATGCATTTACTCTTGATGAATGTCTTATTGCTTGCCATTCCTCCTGCATGGAGAAGCTCAGGTTCGATGAGGAAATATGCGACGGGTGGCATCTTTACGGTGCCGATTTATGCTTGCAGGCATTGGCCTTTGCAAACTTTTCTGTGCAGGTCGTTCCCCTTGATTGCTGGCATAAATCCAACGGATGCGCCGATAAGTCATATTTTATGTGCCAAAGCCGTTTGGCAAAAAAATACAGAAAATACTTTAAGATTATCAATACCACCAACGGATATTCTTATACAAGCGGTTTCAAGCGTGTAATCCAGAATCTTTATCGTAAAATCAGATATTAATTCTATAAAACAAAAAAGCAGACTTTCACGTCTGCTTTTTGTTTTTGTATTCGGGGAGATTAACTGTGCATGGATCCCAGATGCATGAATCCCAGATAGGATAAAAGCGCATAGCCCTTGTGAGTGAGCTCGGACTCATGGACATCGGTTGCCTCGCCCAGTATGTCGGCGGCTCTGCTTTGAAAATCGTTTTTGATTGCGGTGGAGGCGGAGCAGCTGAAGCTGTCAAATGCGGGTGCGGTGGTGCAAAAGCCGGTTATATCCACGGTGCCGGTGGCGTGGGTGTTGATGCTTCCCGTATAGGTCGCATATATTTTTCCCACATAGTCGCCACGGGTCAGGGTAAGCTGTACGGTTGTGGCAACTCCTGAAGAGTCGGCGTCGGCTTCGCCGTAAATAATAATCTTCGAACGCTTTTCATCGGTTTTCAAGGCAAAGGACTTTTTTGGCTGATTTGAGGCGTACTGAGTAACCCACAAATTATAGGTGCCGTCGGCAGAGGAATAGCTTCCGTGATTGCAAAGGTGTTGAGTAATAGCGTCAAAAGCGGCCTCCTCGAAGGTATCGACGGAAGCAGGAGGGTTGAAATAACGGTTTTTAACGGAAAGGTAGTCGAAAACGTCTACACTTCCGTCGCCGGTGATGTCGGCATTATTGGTTGGGATGCCTTCGTAGCTGCCGAGGATGCAAATGGTTTTTACCGTCATATAGTCGAACAAATCAACGGAGCCGTCCTCGTTTACGTCATACTTTTTAGAATACTTATCGGCAGGGACAATGGAAAGAATCTGTCCGCCGATGACGGCTTCCTCATGCACCATTTCACTGCCTGCATAGGCGATGCCCGTAACGGCTTGTTTCCGTCCGAAGATGTGCGCATCTCCGCTGTTAACATTGATAAGGCCGGAGCTTGCGCCGATAATGGCGGAATTAACCCTGAGTGTGGTGTTATTTACGTTTATAACGCTGTTTGTGGTTGTTTCGCCGTAATAATCGGATGCGATAAGAGCATTGTCGGAAAAAATATTTGCCTTTCCGCCGTTGAAGTTTATCTCCGCCGCACCATACTGATTTTCAATTATTATGCCGTAAACACCGGCAATAAGATTGAAGCTTTTGCAATTGATATTAAGTGTGTTTTTTTCGAGATAATTTCCCATTGAAATGCCCGATATGCGGGTGGTGCTGTTATATTCAGCGCAGGATATGGATACCGTTTTGCAGGTAGGAGATTCATTGCGCTTGGTGCTTTCGGTAATTCCGTGGTCACCCTTGATATTCAAAGTGCCTGTGCCGTAAATGTTCAGATCGGAGAGGAAAACTATGGCATTGCTTCCGTAATAATAGTTGTTGGTTGATGTATTGGCAGGGGCTTTGCCTATGTTTTCGATAGAATTGGTGCCGAGGACCTTCAACGATCCCTTGGCGGGAAAAAAGATTGCACCCGAAGCGATTGTGCTGTGTGTAACGCCATCCTCGGTGTAGCTGTAATGAACATGGTTGTAGCCGCTGCCGCGGTAATTATAATTGTAAAGGGTAAGCTCGCCGTCCTTAAGGTAGGCAAATCCGCCTGCGGGAGCTTTTGTCACGGGGGTGGAGGAATAGTTTGCCAGATACTGACCGTCGTTGAGCTGTACATTTCCTATATATACGTATGAGCAGTATTGAGGGGTTTCCTCTTCTGCGGATACGGGAATTGCACAGAGCACAAGGGTAAGCGCCAGGATAACGGAAAAAAATCTTTTCAAAGTTTGTTCTCCTTTGTTTTTATTGTTCTGAATTATATCATACCGTTTGCGGAAAAGCAATACGGTTCACTGTAATGTATAACACGGACGAAAACGCTTTTTCGCAAGCAGTGATGAAAATATAAAAAAACAGACCTTGGAAAGCTCCAAGGTCTGCTTGCGCTTGATTTAGTTGTTCGAGAAAATGAGAGATTTAAGTGCAAGATAGTCGAACATATCAATCGAGCCGTCATCTGTCAGGTCTGCACGTTCGCGCTCGCCCGCATCGGGGGTGTAGTTATCAAAGTAGATGTTCTTGATAACAAGATAGTCGAACATATCCACAGAACCGTCGGCATTAACGTCGCCTACTGCATATTCGGGAGCTGCTTTGGTGTCGAGCAGTTCTCCGCATACGGTACAGCGCAACTCCTGAGAGCCATCCTCAAGAGTTACCCACTGGCCTTCGGTGTGGCCGTTTTTGGGAACCTCGTTGTCGGTGTAGCTGTCGCCGCAATGAGAACAGGTGTGGGTGGTGTAGCCGCCGTTTTCACAATCGGGCGCAGTAACAACGGAATCGTAGTCGTGGCCGGTGGAGGAGGTCTTGTCTGCTATATAGCTGTCACCGCAGATGCTGCAGGTGTAGGTGGTGTAGCCACCGTTTTCGCAATCGGGCTTGGTAACTACGCCAACGTAATTGTGAGAGCATTCAAAGGCCTTGAAGGAAACGCTGGGAGCGATGCCCAGGGACTTGGATGCAACATCAATGCCGTGGAGTTCAATAATGTCGCCAACCTTTGCCGATGCAAGGTTGATGGTGTTCTGACGGGAACCCGCAACGGGATCTTCAACACCTTCATCCTCCCACTGGTGAGCGGCGATGAAGATTTCACCGGATGCAAGGGTGATGTTGGGGGTATTGTCTGCGCCCTGACCGTGGAACACCTCTGTTACAACATAGGCATTCTTGTTTGCATCCCACTTGGCACGGAGGTTCTGAGTCCATACATGGTTTGCACTGTCAAGGGTAAGAGTACCGTAATCGGGAGTGAAGATATGGCTGTTGCCGGCAAGAATCTTGGAGTTGAAGGCATCAATGTAAACCACTTCGCTTGCTGCGGGAATACCGCTGGTGTAAACCGCTTCAACTTCGTCAATCCAGAGGTGGTTACCGGTGTAATCAAAGGAGAACTTGATGTATCTTGCATTGATTGCAGTATCGGTAACGATATTCATTACGAAGGAGCTCCAAGAATCATCGAAGAGACCGGTACCGGAGAGACAGGTTGCCTCGGTGGTGGCGGAAATTTCGGTGAAGGCGCTGCCGTCGGCAGAATAGGAAACAGTCATCTTAAGATTGTTGGATGCAGGTACGGGAATACCCCAGGTGCCGCCTACAATATATGCATTGAATTCATTGGAAAGAACGGATTTCTTGAAGTCGAGGGTAACGTCAACCTTGCCTGTTTCATTCCAGCCGGAGGTCTTTGCGGTGCCGCCGTCGGGAGCTGCTTTCTGACCGTCGGTAAGCTTCTTGCCATCATCGGCATAAACATCGTTACGGGTGTTTGCTGTGGTGGTATAGGATACGCCGTTGGAAATGATAGAGGTGTAGCAAACGTTGTTGAGAAGGGTTGCCAATTCAACAGCAACAGCGGAAATTTCAGCTTCGGAGGGGTTTGCGGAAGCGGTGAGCTGCTCTGCCTGTGCATAAAGAGCACGGATAGAAGCGAGGTCCTTCTTGGTGTAGTCGAATACAGTGATATTCTTGGCTACTTCCATAAGAGGAGCAAGAGCTTCCTTGCTGCTGTCAACGGTAACGGTTACGGGCTGAGCGTAAATCACATAGGGAGTGCCGTCGGTGGTTGTGGTCTTGTAACCTACAACTACCTTTGCGGAGCCCTCGGCTACGCCGATAAGCTTGCCGTCCTGTACCTTAACATATTCGTCGCCGGAGATAACGCTGTAAACAAGGTTTTCGGTTTCTGCATTGTGGCTGTATCTGCCGTAGGTATTTACGGTAAGGATACCGCCTGCACTTGCCTGACCCTTAGCAAGGGTGAAGTCCTTTGCGATAACATCCTTTGCAAGGTCGGTAAACCATTCTGCGTGGTCAACGGTAATACCGTCGCATCCGGTGAAGAATGCGGTGTTGATAGCGGAAAGGCCGTAGCCCCAAGGCCATACTGTTACACCACGGTCGGTAGCTGCCTGACCGAAGTAACCGCCGTTGGTACGGTTGCAGAGCTGGTTAAGGGAGCTGTTTACGGGCTGTGCCATGACAAGACCGTTGTAAAGTGACTGCAAGGCGGTGGTCATATCGGTTACGTTTGCGGGCTCGGGATAGCAGAGGTAACCGGTGGACATACCGTACATATTGGTGGATTTATAGGTTTCGGTAAGGAAGCCGGTAGCGGAACAGATAACGTCCACTCTGTCTTCCATGCCATAGGCCTTAATAAGGTCGGAGGTGAGCTTAACGCAGTTTGCCTGGTTGCCGCCCTTGAATTCCACATAGATACGGATATCTTCATTCTGGAATCTGTAAAGAACATCGTCCAGAGTGGGAATCTTTTCACCGGTGGAATAGGTGTACTGCTGAATCTGTGCCAAGGTCATATTGTTAAGACCTGTGGTAAGAGTAGAGGGAGCGGTGGTCAGACCTGCGGTGGAGGTAAGGGACCAGTCGTGGAAGATAACAATACGGTTATCGGAGGTAACGTAGCAGTCCAATTCGAAAATGTCTGCGCCGTTCTTGTATGCCCATTCAAAGCTTTCCATGGAGTTTTCTGCGGCGTGAGAGGGGTTACCTCTGTGGCCTACAACGATAGGAGTACGAACCATGGTGCCGTCAATGAAGTGCTTGTTGATAACCTCGGTGAGAGCATCGGAATCCTTGGAGATAAATCCGTTTGCACCGGAGGTGATTGCCTTTACTGCTTCCAAATCATAAGCGGCAGTGCCGGGAGTGGAAGAAATGTTTACCCAAACAGCTACGGCGAGCTCCTGAAGCTCGGCCACAACCTGCTTGGTGGCATAGGTGCTTTCAACAACACAGAAGGATGCGGGAGCGCTTCTTACCGAAACACGGATGGCGTGTGCCTCCTTGGAGGTAAGGGTTCCCTTGGTAAGGTTAACCTTCAAGCCGGTACGGATAAGGTTGTATTTGCCTCTTATATATCCAAGGACGGAGGCGCTGTTGGAAATAACGGTAACGTCCTCACAGGTGGTTGCGTTTACTGCGGCAACAACCTTGTCTGCCTCTGCATTGGAGGTTATATAGAAGGTAGGAATTGTCTTGGAGGAGATGCAGGCCTTGATAACAGCCGCAACATCGGAAATTTCGCTCACGTTCATCAATGCAATACCGGGAGCGTCGGAGGCGCCGAGCACGGTGGAATAGCTGCTGCCTGCAACGGTCTGAATGTTTGCATAGGAGTCAACCAAAGTGGTCTTGTCGTGGTCGATATTTATAAGGTCAAAGGCGGAATCGAGAGAGGGAGTGGTTTCCTGAACGGTAACCTTAACGCTCTTTACAGACATGGAAAGACCCTTTGTCTGCAAGCCGATGTAGCCCTTGGTGTTCTTTACCTGAACCTTGCTGTTGTAGGTGTCGGCAAGCATATAGTGGCACTGTCTGCCGTCGAGGGTGTATTTAACATTGCTGTCAAAGGCCTCTACGCCGAAGGTATGGAAGGCGCCCTGAAGAGTGGTGGCTCTTGCACTGCTCTTGGCCACAACATTCCAGTAAGCATCGCCGGCAATACGCTCGGTGAATTCCACACCGTTGCTGCTTGCGGCATCACGGATACAGTAGTGGTAGTAGGTGGGGGTGTCGCTGGGATCGGTGCTGCGGTACATTACCGAAAGCCAACGGGAGGTATCATTGTTGTAGCAGGAATCAACTCTTGCTTCAACGGAAATGTTGTAGTTACCAAAGTCAGCCAGCCAAGCGGGAAGGAAGGCCAGAGAGCCGTTGTAAGCGCCGGTGGCGATCATCTTGAGGTTTCCGTTGGAGAAGGAATACATACTGTCGGCGCTGGGAAGGGTCCAACCTGCACTGCGCAATGCGGCAACACTGCCGAAGCTGGACATGCTTGCTTCGTAAAGCACATATTCTGTCTGAGCTGCGGTTTTTGCAACCACGTAAATGGTTTTGGTTTTGGAACCGCTTACGGCAGTAAGCTTGGTTACGCCTGCGGAGGGAGTGATAGAAGTGATAACGGTACCTGAGCTGTTTTTCCAGGTAACGCCGGAGGTTGCTGTGCTGTCGCCGTCAAAGACAACCGAATATCCCGACAGATTAACTGCGGTGCCTGCGGTTGCGGTGATGGCAGGAGAAGCATTGCTAATCACGGTTGCGGCGGCAACATTTGTCACTGCAAAGGTGGAAAGCAGGGTTATCAGCATTGCAACGGTAAGGAAAATGCTTAAAAACCTTTTCATATTTTAACTCCTTTA
>JAZSDB010000195.1:0-18064 GCA_045530975.1 Eubacteriales bacterium | reverse complement strand
TGGTTTAAGGTTACCGAAATGATGGGCAAGGAATGGGCAAAGGACCTTGTTCACATCCCCTACGGCACTATGAGCTTTGGCGGTGAAAAGCTGGCCTCCCGTACCGGCAACATTATTCTTCTGAACGATGTTTTCGATGAGGCGGTTGCCAAGGCAAGAACCATTATCGAGGAAAAGAACGTAGCACAAAACAAGGAAGAAATTTCCGAGGCGGTTGGTCTTGGTGCGGTTATCTTCAGCGCACTTTCCAACAGCCGTATAAAGGATACAAACTTCACTTGGGAGGGCACCCTTTCCTTTGAAGGAAATACCGGCCCTTATGTTCAATATACCTATGCAAGAGCGGCAAGCGTTTTGCGCAGAGGTCAGTACAACGGCAATTACGGCGGACACACCCCCGTTGCCGAGGAAATCGACCTTATCCGCAAGCTGAACGAATTTTCCGAAACGGTGCTCCGTGCCGCAAAGGATTTCGAGCCCAGCCACATTTCCCGCTTTGCGCTGAGCGTATGTACCGCATATAACCAGTTCTATCACAACTGCCGTATTCTCGGCTCCGGCGGAGAAACCGAGCAGTTCCGTCTTGCTCTCACAGCCGCAACCAGAAATATTCTCGGCCGCTGTCTTGACCTTTTGGGTATCAGACGCACCGAAGAGATATAAATTTTAACCTAAGTTTTATAAAAGGAGATTTTCCCTATGTCCGGACATTCCAAATGGAAAAATATAATGCACAAAAAAGAGAAGACCGACGCTCAGAGAGCAAAGGTTTTCACCAAGATAGGCAAGGAAATTGCCATTGCCGTTCGTGAAGGCGGTCCCGAACCCACCTCCAACACCAAGCTCCGTGACCTTATCGCAAAGGCAAAAAGCTTGAACGTTCCCAATGATAATATCGATAGAATTATCAAAAAGGCATCGGGCGCCGACAGCGTGGCCTACGAGGTAATGAACTATGAGGGCTACGGTCCCGGCGGTGTAGCCGTAATTGTAGAGGCCGCTACCGACAACCGCAACCGTACCGCGGGCGATGTTCGTCACTATTTCGATAAATTCCGCGGAAACCTCGGCACCACCGGCTGTGTATCCTATATGTTTGCCGAAAAGGGCGTTATTGTTGTTTCGGGCATTAAGGACGAGGATGAATTTATGGAGGCCGCTCTCGATTGCGGTGCGCTTGACTTCACCTCCGAGGGCGAAAACGGCGAAATCTTCACCGATGTAAGCGAGCTTTCTGCCGTAAGAGAGGCATTGGAGGCAAAGGGCTACACCATCGAATCGGCAGAGCCCGAAAAAATCCCCTCCAACTATGTCCGTCTTGATGACGAGGACCAGATTACCAAGATGAACAAGCTTCTGGACGTGCTGGAGGACAATGACGACGTTACCAACGTTTGGCACAACTGGGATGACGGAGAATAAGCGTATAGGCATCTTCGGCGGCACCTTCAATCCCGTTCACAAGGGTCACCTGATTACCGCCGAAACCTTTATTGAAAAGCTTAATCTGGATATACTGTATGTTATACCCAACAACGTTCCTCCGATGAAGGAAACGGGAAGTGTTTCCTGCGAGGACCGAAAAAATATGCTGGAAATTGCCTTTTCCCACAACAAAAAGGTAATTGTGAGCGATATAGAAATTAACCGTGAGGGCACCAGCTACACCTGCGATACCATTGCTTTGTTAAGAGAAATACACCCCGACGACCGCCTTTTCTTCCTTACGGGGGATGATTGGGCCGACAGGTTTCACAAATGGAAAAATTTCAGGTACATTCTGGACAATGTCACTCTGGTTATTGCCTCCCGCAGTGACAGAGATGTAACCTCTGCGCTGGATACCCTGGAGGCGCTGGCAGGAAAGCGTCCCTTGCTTCTCGAAAACAAGGCCTATGTTGCTTCCTCCAGCCAATTCCGCACCGAAAAGAAAGCTTCTCTGCTTCCCGACGGCGTGTATGAATATATCAAGCAACGGAGATTATACGGAATATGACCGATGTAAATGCTATACTTTCCACAATGACGGTTTCGGAAAAACGCTTGCGCCACACAATGGGGGTGGCAGCGGCCGCAAAGGAGCTGGCAAGGGACCATTTTCCCGAGCTTGACCAGAAAACCGTGGAGCTGGCGGCGCTGATGCACGATTACACCAAGGAATTTCCCTTGGAGCGCCATCTTGAAATCCTTTCCCTTTTCGGAAAGGATGCCACCGAGGACGAAATAGAAAACTACAAGCTCCTCCATTCGAAAACCGGCGCCCTTATAGCAAGGGACAGCTTTCGTCTGCCCGAGGAGGCCTGCTCGGCAATATACTGGCACACCACGGGACGCCCTGAAATGACTCCCTTTGAAATTGTTATTTATCTGGCCGATTATATCGAGGAATTCCGTGACGACAGCGGCTGCATCCAGCTGAGAGAGTATTATTACAAGTGTATGTCACGAGAGAAGGACAAGGGCATAGCTCTTTTAAAAACCATAGTACGCTCCTTCGACACCACCATTAAGCATTTGATTTCATCGGGCAAGACCATAGATGAAACCTCCATTAAGGCAAGAAACTATTATATTAAGAAATTGGAATCTGCCACGAAAGGATAAAGAATTATGATTGATACTCAAAAAGAAAAAGCGCAGGCAATGGCTCAGTTTGCCGCAGAGGTCCTTGATAACAAAAAAGGTATGGACGTAACCCTATTGGAGGTCAGCGACCAGACCATTCTGGCAGATTATTTCCTTCTGGCCACCGGTACCGCCAACACACACGTCCGTGCCCTGGCCGACGAAGTGGAATTTAAGCTGAGAGAAGAATTTAATGCAGAGCCCAACCACATCGAGGGCGCATCGGGCAATGCCTGGACATTGATGGACTACGGCAGTGTGATTATCCATATTTTCACTGCACAGGCAAGAGAATTTTACAAGCTGGAGCGTCTTTGGAACGGTAACGAAATAAAGATAAAAGCAGGCGAGGACGAATAATGAAACACGAATTTAAAGAAATAGAACAAAAATGGCAATCCCGTTGGGATGAAAGCCGCATTTTCGAGGCAAAGGACCCCGGCGAGCCCGGCTCCGAAAAGGAAAAGTTCTTTGCGCTGGTAGAATTTCCCTACCCCAGCGGTGCAGGTATGCACGTTGGCCACATCAAGGCCTATTCCGGTCTGGAGGTAGTTTCCCGCAAGAAGCGTATGGAGGGCAAAAACGTTATGTTCCCCATGGGCTTCGATGCCTTTGGTCTTCCTACCGAAAACTATGCCATCAAAACCGGTATGCACCCCAGAACGGTTACCGACAAGAATATCGAAAAGTTCACCGGCCAGCTCAAGCGTGTTGGCTTTGCCTTCGACTGGTCCAGAGTGGTAGACACCACCGATGTGGATTATTACAAGTGGACCCAGTGGATTTTCCTTAAAATGTTCGAGAAGGGACTTGCCTTCAGAGATACTGCATTGGTAAACTACTGCCCCCACTGTAAGGTTGTCCTTTCCAACGAGGACTCTCAGGGCGGCAAGTGTGATATTTGCCACAGCGACATCGTGCAGAAATCCAAGGACGTTTGGTATCTCCGCATAACCCAATATGCCGACAAGCTTCTGCAGGGCTTGGAGGAGGTAGATTACCTTCCCAACATCAAGCAGCAGCAGGTAAACTGGATCGGCAAATCCGAGGGCGCCTTTGTAAACTTCACCTTGAAGGACAAGGACGAAACCCTCCGCATCTACACCACCCGTCCCGATACCCTCTTCGGCGTAACCTTTATGGTTATGGCTCCCGAGCATCCTCTTATCGATAAGTACGCCCGGAGCATCGCAAATATGGGCGATATAGAAAATTACAGAACCGAGTGTGCCAAGAAGACCGAATTTGAGCGCACACAGCTGGTTAAGGACAAAACCGGTGTTAAGATTGAAGGCCTTTCCGCCATCAACCCCTTAAGCGGCAAGGAAATTCCCATTTACATTGCCGACTATGTTATGATGGGCTACGGCACAGGCGCCATTATGGCGGTACCTGCTCACGACCAGCGTGACTATGAATTTGCAAAGAAGTTCGGAATAGACATTGTTCAGGTTATCAAGGGCGGCGATATTGAAAAAGAGGCCTACACCGAAAGCGGCGAAATGATAAATTCCGATTTCCTTAACGGCTTCACCGACAAGGCATCCTCCATCCGCCGTGCTATCGAAGAGCTCCAAAAGCTTGGCTGCGGCGAGGGCGGTGTTCAGTACAAAATGAAGGACTGGGCCTTTAACCGTCAGAGATATTGGGGCGAGCCCATTCCCATTGTTCACTGTGAAAAGTGCGGTATGGTTGCCGTTCCCTACGAGGAGCTTCCTCTCCGCCTGCCCGATATGGATGAATTTGCACCCGGTCAGGGCGGTGAATCACCCTTGGCCCGTATCGAATCCTATGTAAACTGCAAGTGCCCCAAGTGCGGCGGTGATGCAAAGCGTGAAACCGATACAATGCCTCAGTGGGCCGGCTCCTCCTGGTACTTCCTCCGTTATTGCGATCCCCACAACGGTGATGAATTTGCCGCACGTGAAAAGCTCAATTACTGGCTCCCCATCGATTGGTACAACGGCGGTATGGAGCACGTTACACGTCACATGATTTATTCCCGCTTCTGGCATAAATTCCTTTACGATCTTGATCTTGTTCCCGTTTCCGAGCCCTATGCAAAGCGTACCGCTCAGGGACTTATTCTCGGTCCCGACGGCGAAAAGATGAGTAAATCCAAGGGCAATGTTATCGACCCCAACGATGTTGTGGATGAATACGGTGCAGACGTTCTCCGTACATACACCCTCTTTATGGGCGATTACGGCTCTGCCGCTCCCTGGTCGCAGGACAGCGTGAGGGGCTGCAAGCGCTTCCTCGAGCGCTTTGCCGCACTGGACGAAATGGTTGGCGATGTTAACGATAAGGTTTTGCGTTCGGTTCACAAAACCATCAAAAAGGTTTCAAGCGACATCGACAGCATGAAGTTCAACACTGCCATTGCCGCAATGATGAGCTTACTCAACGATATTTACGCCGCAGGCACCATCGACAAGGATTCCCTTTCCGCTCTCACCCGTATCCTCTGCCCCTTCGCTCCCCATATCTGCGAAGAAATGTGGGAAAAGCTGGGTATGAAGGGCTTCTGCTCCACCGCAGAGTGGCCCTCCTATGACGAAGCTCTCACCATCGACAACGAGGTAGAGATTGCAGTTCAGGTTTGCGGTAAGCTTAAGGGCACCGTAATGATTCCCGCAGGTGCCGATGAAGACACCGCTTGGGGCATCATCTGCGGAAATGCCGACATTATGGCAAATCTTGAGGGCAAGCAGATTATCAAGAAGATTTACAAGCAGGATAAGATTTTCAGCATCGTAGCAAAATAAAACAATACATTCGGGCGTTTGAGCAACCCTTAAACGCCCTTTTATTAAAACAAAAGGAGCGCTTTTTATGAACACCATCAAAATCAACAAGGGCTCTGCCCAGCTTGTTGCACACAGAGGTCTTTCCGGTCTGGAAAGAGAAAACACCGCTTCGGCATTTGTAGCCGCAGGTAACAGAAGCTATTTCGGTATGGAAACCGACGTACGTGTTACCGCCGACGGCAATTTCGTGCTTCTTCACGATAACGATGCCGTACGTTGCGGCGGAGATTACATCATTCCCGAAAAATCCACTCTCCAGACCATCCAATCGGTTCAGCTCTATGATATTGACGGAAAGAGAGGCAGAATTGACCTCCGTATTCCCGAAATGACCGATTACCTCCGCATCTGCAAGAAATACGATAAAGTAGGCGTTCTCGAATTCAAGGGTGAATTCAGCGTGGAAAATATGGAAAAGGTGGTTGCCATCATCAAGGAGGAATACTGCCTTGAAAAGATGATATTCATCTCCTTCTCTATCGAAAACCTTAAAAATCTTCGCACCGTTTGCCCCGAATCCCACTGCCAATTCCTCACCGGCGAATTCAAGCAGGAAATCATAGATATGCTTAAAGAGCTTAAAATGGGCATTGACATCTGGTCCACCGCCATCGACGAGGAATGGAAGGTTAAAAAGCTTCTTGAAGAAGGCATTGAGGTAAACACCTGGACCGTTGACAACAAGGAATTGGCCGAAAAGCTCATCTCCTGGGGCGTTCAGTACGTTACCACCAACATTCTTGAATAATTTTTCGGAGGTACATTATGGAATACATTATTCCCGTTGAAAAGGAAATCAATTTTGACCGTGCCGAAAAGGCCCTTATCTCCAATTACAAGTGGACTGAGGGCTACACTCCCGAGGCATACGCTCAGCTTATCTGTGTTGAAGGCAAGGGCTTCGCTCTTAAAATGACCGCTATGGAAAGCGATCCCACCGCCATCTACACCAAATATAACGACCCTGTTTACAAGGACAGCTGTCTGGAATTTTTCGTAAACTTCAATACCGACAACAACAAGTATATGAACTTTGAAATGAATTCCAACGGCGCATTCCTTGCCGCCATCCGCACAGACAGAGCCAACAAAACTCCCATAAATATGCTGGCTCCCCTGCCCAAGCTCACCGCAACCAAAAACGACAACAGCTGGACAGTTGAAGTTTTCTTCTCCAACGATTTTATCGGCAAGCTTTTCGGTAAATTCAGCTTTGCCAGAGGCGAGGTTTTCAAGGGCAATTTCTACAAGTGCGGCGATGAAACTCCCATCCCCCACTTCGGCATGTGGTCCCCCGTTGACAACGAAACTCCCGATTTCCACCGTCCCGAATTTTTCGGCACCCTCAAAATCGAGGACTGACCATAACATATAAAAAAGGAAGAAAAGACAATGAAAAAGCTGTTTTTACTGCTTCTCTCCGCATTGATGGTTTTTTCCTGCCTTCCCGTTTTTTCCGCAACCCCCATTCAGGAAAACACCCCTGCCCCTGCGGCAGAGGAGGCCCAATATATAAGCTGGTTTACTCTGGGAATGACGGTTGCTCAGGCAAAGGAAATCTCTCCTGCGCTTAAAACCTTTTCCCGCAACGGCAAAACCCTTTCGGCAAATGACATTATCTGCACCGGTGACACTGTTATCACCGACAACGGCACCTATATTTCGGCAGTACGAGGCGACATACTTGGACAGGGCTACGCAGATATTTTTGCATATATGGCGCTGAAATGCCATTGTCTTGACGTAAGTCCCATTACCGACCCCGCAGTGCTTCTCGCCGCCGACGTAAATGAAGACGGCATTATCGATATGTTTGACTGTGCGGTGATTAAAAACATTCATTTCGGTACCTATTCCATTCCTCTTCCCGAAAATGCAGAGCAGGTTCCCATTTTGCTTTATCACCACATCCTGCCCGACAACGACAAGAACACCGAGCAGTGGCGTAACAACGACATCACCATCTCCACCTCCGAATACCGCCGTCACATGCAGATGCTTGCCGACGGAGGACACTATGTTGCCACCGTGGCGGAGGTTGATGCTTATGTTAGGGGCGAAATCCTCCTGCCCTCGGGCTCCGTGGTGCTCACATTTGATGACGGATACAAGTCCAACACCAGCTTTGCCGCTCCCATTATGAAGGATTTTGGCTTCAAGGCAACGGTATTTTCCATTATGTACGGCTGGGATACCGCCTACCAGCCAAATTATGATGTTACCTCTCTTCAGAGAATAACTCCCACCGACCTCGCTCTGGCAGGCGGCACCTTTGAGCAGCAATGCCACACCTACGGAAACCACAATATGCTTTCCGAGCAGAGCTATTCCGACATTTATCGGGATCTTATGACCTCCCAGAGCGTATTCCCCTGTGATTATTTTGCCTATCCCTACGGCAATTACGACAGCGAGGTTATCAATGCCGTGAAGGACGCCGGCTTCAAGGCGGCATTTACCACCGCCCACGTTCCTGCAAAGCCGGGCGACAAGGTTTACGAAATCCCCCGTATAACCATCACCTCACCCATGACCGACAGCGCATATCTCAAGCTTTTGCAAAGCGCATATTAACAAACAAAAAGCTCTATGGTTACAAGCCACAGAGCTTTTTTATTTCAGTATTTTACAAATTTTCCTTACTTCGGTTTCCGCAAGAACCGACTTTCTGTTTATGATATGCTCCACAAGCACATCTTCGCCCTGAGAAAGCGCCAGCACCGAAATACCCTCGGTCTTGCCCTTCAAATGAAGCTCTGCCTCCTCCGATGCGAAATAAACAGCACCCTCCACGAAAACCCTTACACCCCGCTCCCTCAGATATCCCGCAAGGCGGTAAACGTGGGTAGACACCTGCTTTACGGGGCTGTAAAATTCATCCTTATAAACATTATTGCCCCTATGCTTTTCCTTGCGCCACATATTGTCGGAGCAGTCGCCGTAAATATGGCCCTTCATATTCTTTGTTTCCACTACAAAAACACCGGTTTTGCCCACCACTATCAAATCAAGCTCGCTTCTTCTGCCCTGATGCTCTATCACGGCATTACGAACAACGGTATATCCCTCGGGCAATCCCTTAAGCACATCCGCCGCCGTATTTTCACCCTGCAAGCCCGCCTTTAAAATATTGGCCCTGCGGTGCATAACCATACCGTAAACAAAGAAAGCCACGGCACAAGCCGCCACTCCCCCTCTGCCCCAGCGTCCCAATTCGGCAAAGAACCACAAGAACACGCCAAAAAGAGCCACGGCGCAAAAATATGACACCATGGACTTTAACACGCTTTTATAAAATTTTCCTGCCAGCTCATTTCTCTTCTTAACTATCTTCGCCATTCTTTTTTTTACCTTCGCGTTGCAGTAAGCAACAGATTTGAAAATCCTTCTCCGCGATATCGAATCTCGCTTTTGAAAAAGCTTAGCAAAACTTTTTAAAACGCGTTGCAGTAAACAACAAATTTGAAAGTTCTTCTCCGCGATATCGAATCGTTGATTGCAGTTTAACAACACCCGTTCTCCGCAATATCGAATCTCGCTTTTGAAAAAGCTTAGCAAAACTTTTTTAAAACGCGTTGCAGTAAGCAACAGATTTGTAAAATCTTCTCCGCGATATCGAATCGTTGATTGCAGTTTAACAACACCCGTTTTCCGCAATATCGGAACCACCATTGCAGCACAGCAATACCTATTCTCTGCTATTTCGAACCTCTGCAGAGTACCGCAAAACCAAGCTATTCCGATTGCTCCTTCACATTTACGGGGCTTTTTTCCCAGGCATTGAAGATGCGCAGCTTTATTCCCCTGTCCCTTTTTTCCATTTCCGCAAGGGTGCGCTTCATTTCCTCTCTTTTCGTATTGCCGTCGGCAGGGCAATTCTTAGCCACGGGCACAATTCCGCCGGCACGGACAAAATGAGAAATCTCCTTTTCGGGGGTATAAAGCAGGGGACGGATAACCGTCATATCACTGCGGGAAAGATAGGTCACGGGACGGAAGCAATCAAAACGGCCCTCGATAAAAAGGTTCATCATTATTGTTTCCACCGCATCATCGAAATGATGTCCCAGCGCCAATTTATTACATCCCAACTCCTTGGCGGCGCTATGCAAAGCACCTCTGCGCATATTTGCACACAGCGAGCAGGGACTTTTTTCCTTTCTCACCTCAAAAACCACCGAATAAATGTCGCTGTCAAAGCTTTTAAGCTCCAAGCCCAG
This sequence comes from Eubacteriales bacterium, assembly GCA_045530975.1. Classification (GTDB taxonomy): domain Bacteria; phylum Bacillota; class Clostridia; order Oscillospirales; family CAG-382; genus Coliplasma. The sequence goes on along the minus strand of JAZSDB010000195.1, from coordinate 8,409 downwards.
CTCCGAGCAAAGCTGACGTGACACCTCGTCGCTCTCATTGGGAAAGCCCATACGCAAATTCACAGGCACCACAGTAAACCTTTTGGGGTAAAAACGGGAAAGGCCGTGGAGAGCGCAAAGCAAAGCCAAGCTGTCCTTTCCGCCCGAAACGCCCACGGCGATCACGTCGCCGTCGGAAATCATATTATATTCCTCGATGGCCCGTCTTGTATAGGACATCAACTTTTGCAGCGCCTTGGAATCTACCATACTCTATCTTCCGTAATCACAAAATTCTTTCAAAATACATTTATCGCACATCGGCGACCTTGCCATACAGACCTCTCGTCCGAAAAGCACTATTCTGTGGCAAAAATCGCTCTGCTTTTCAGCAGGAATAAGCTTTTCCAGCGCCCTTTCGGTTTTAAGCGGATCCTTCCCCGAGGAAAGCCCCAAGCGGGCCGAAATTCTTATACAATGGGTATCGGCCACAATTCCGCCCAAGCCGTAAATGTCGCCTCGAAGCAGGTTTGCAACCTTCCTGCCCACCCCTCTCAATGTAAGCAAATCCTCCATTGCCGAGGGTACTTTTCCGCCATAAACCTCCACCACACGTGCACAGCACTCCTTCAAGGCCCTTGCCTTGGAGCGGTACAGGCCCACCGAATGGATTGCCCTTTCTATGTCCGCCAAATCCGCCGTCGCCATATCCTTCGGTGTGGGAAAGCGCTCAAAAAGGTCAACCGACACCAGATTAACCCTTGCATCGGTGCATTGAGCCGAAAGTATGGCCATCACCAGCAAGCGGTAGGGATCTCCCTGCCAATAAAGACCGCACTGCGGGTTTGGATAATAACCCTCCAGCAGGGAAACAATATTTAATGCTTTTTCCTTTAATTCCATACTAATCTTCAAAAATAAAGTTCACATCGCCGGAAAGCAATGCCATAGAGCCACGGAAAATTATCTCCGCACGCTCCTCGAAATTGGCCTTCATCTTCTCTGCCAAGGCCTTATCGGCAAGATGAATATCCACCGAAAACAGTGTTTTTTCCTTATCAACTATACCGCAATGAAGGTTATAACCGTTATGGGATTCGGTAATGGAGCTTTCCATTCTGTTGCCGTGGCGGTGATAGGAAATCAATCTCAGCGCAGAGCGCAAGGCCTTATCCTTGATAAGAGGGAAAAGAGAGCCCTCGTAGCTTTCCAGAGTTTCCTTACCCGATTCCGAAATAGTATAAAGGCGGTTTTCCTCCACTCCCGATTCCACTATCTGTCCTGCCTCCAAAAGCTCGGAAAAGCAGAAAGCAAAATCGAAATAACCCACAAATTCGTCCTGCAAAACAATATCGTTTACCGTGGTAAATTCCAGCGGCTCGCCGATATTATTGAGAAGGTACAATATAAAAACCTTTACGTCTATATGATTTTCTAATTTCAAAATTTTCACCCTATTTCGAGGTTTTTTTACATTATTTAATTTATTATAACCCATCAATTTAATTATTTCAATAGCAAACCTCTCCGCCCTTCAATTTTTAGCCCCAAATATTACAAAAAATACACTTGAAATAATATCTCTTTGTGTTATACTTATTGTGAATAAATATACGGAGTGACCACCTATGATACTGAATTTCCCCGGCGGCGTAAACCTTGAAAGGCGCAGTCAATACGGAAAACAGAAAATCAAATATATAGATTCGGTGCCTGCTGTCTGCATTTATGTGCCCGAAAATGCCGTAACCGAGGTTATCCCTGCCGAAACAGTGGCAAAGGGTGCATATATCGGCAAAATTGACGGCACCCCTGTATATTCTCCTCTTTCGGGCATATTCAAGGGGCTGGCAACGCTGGGCGGAGAACGTTTTTTTGTGGTAGTGAGCGACGGAAGCTTTAATGAAGAAGCCCCCTACCCTGCCGAAACACGCCCCCTTACCGACCTTACAAAAAAGGATATTACCGACCTTGCACGCAGATATTCCATCATCGACAGCCGCTCGGGAGAGCCCCTTTGGAAAATGCTGCAAGCTCTTAACAAGTGCCGCCGTCTGGTGGTGGATTGCACCGAAAGCGACCCTGCCTCGGCAATAAACTACCGTCTTTGTGTTGAAAAGGCAAAATCTGCCGTGGGCGGTGCAAAGGTCCTTATTCAGGCCACCGGCGCCTTGAAATGCGTTTTCGCCTTTGAGCATTACCGCAAAAGATGTTACGACTATTTATCAGACTTTGCCACCGACGAAAAGCTTTTTGTGCCTGCTCCCATGGCGGAAAAATATCCCTACGGCGACAGAGCTTTGATGTCTGCCCTCTATCTCACCGAGCTTAAGGCCCACGAAAGAGCCACCGATTACGGTGTTTTTATAGTAGGCATAGAAACCGTTTGCGCTCTTTACGATGCCATTGTCAGTGGTGTTCCTCAGATTGGCAGATACATCTCCTTCTGCGGAAGCAACCCCCTCAACGGCGGAAACTTCTATGTGCCCAACGGCATAACCCTTCGTGACCTTTCGGCAATTTCAAATTACACAAAGGGCGACGAGCTTTTGATAGAAAACAGCACCCTTTCCGGTGAGCCGATAAGCGCCGCTGTCAAAAATTCCACCCGTGCCGTTATTGCGCTTAAGCCCCAAAGCAAGCCCAGAGCCACCTGCATTTATTGCTCACGCTGTGCAGATGCCTGCCCTATGAAGCTTAATCCCCGTGAAGTGCTTACCGCAAAAAACGAAATTCTTACCAAGCTTTGCATATCCTGCGGCGCCTGCGATTTCACCTGCCCTGCAGGTATCCCCTTAATGTCCCTTATCAATTCAAAGGAGGAGCAAGAAAATGAGCAATAAAGCCCCCTATCGTCACTCCTCCTACAGCATAAACACCCGACCGCTGGAATGGCTGGCGGCGGTGGCCCCCGTTTTTGTGTGGGGCACCTACCTTTACGGCGGAAGAGTTATTGTTTTGGGACTGCTGGGCGCTCTTTTTTCCATGTTGCTGGATTATCCCCTGCGCAGATACCTTTTCAAGCTGGAAAGGGGCGCAAGAATAGACCTTATGACCGCCATTTACGGCACGCTGGCCACCTTTGCCATGCCTGCCACAGCACCTCTTTGGTTCCCCGCACTCACCTCGGTGCTGGTGGTTTTTGCCAAAAATATGAGGGTTCGCAATATCCCTCTCTTTAATCCCTTTATCTTCTCGGCGGCCTTTACATCGCTGTTGTTCAAGCCCATTATGACCGCCTTCACCCGCCCCTTTGCCTATTTTTCACCCTTCCAAATCAGTTTGGACCCTGTTTTGGTGAATAAATACGCTGTTATTTCACCTCTGCAATACACCGCCGACGGCAGTGTTTACGAGGACGGCATTATTTCCCAATTTTACGGATATGCCTCCGGCAACTGGGGTGAAATTGCCGTAGCGGCAATGGCAGTGGGCTTTTTGTGGATGCTGTTCCGCAAGGAAATGAATTGGAGAGGCACCGTTACCTATCTTATGGTTATCCTGCTTTTGGGACTCTTCTTCCCCTCCTCCGATGCGGAAAACAATTATTTTGCTTACAGCGTGCTTCTTTCGGGCGGTATTTTCTATATGGGCTTTTATGCCATGAACGAAAAAAGCACCGTCCCGTCAAGCACGGCAGGACTGATTATCTTTGCCGCCGTCAGCGCCATCCTTACCTTTGTTTTGCGCAAGGTGGCAGGCGGCTTTGAATGGGGTTATTTTGTAATCCTGCTTATGAATTTGCTCACACCTCTTCTGGATAAATACACCCGCCCTATGGCGATAGGCGAAAAGGCCCTTAAGAAAAGGCGGGCAAAAATCAAAAATGTTCCTCTGAATCAATTGGAGCAAGGTGAATGAAAAACGATATAATCACATTGGAAATAACCGATTTTACCCCCGAGGGCTTTGGTGTGGGACGCTATGAAAGCAAGGTGTTTTTTGTAGCCGACACCGCACCGGGCGATGTTGTGGAGGTCCTTGTATTGAAGGAGCTTCAAAGCCACGGCTTTGCCAAGGTACAAAAGGTCATCACTCCCTCGGAGCACAGAATAGAATCGGATTGTCCCGTTTCCCACAAATGCGGAAGCTGTACCACCCGCCATATCGCTTACAGCTTTGAAAAGGAGCTTAAGCAAAACCACGTAAAGCAGGTTTTTGCACGTATCGGCAAAATGGATGTGGAGGTGGCTTCCACCGAAAGCGGCTGCGAAAGCCGTTATCGCAACAAGGTACAATACCCCGTTGCCCCCGATAAGGACGGTAAATGCATTTTCGGTTACTATGCAGGTCATTCTCACCGCATTGTCCCCCACACCGATTGCCCTCTTCAGGACAAGCTTTTTACCGATATTGCCGCCTTTTGCACCGATTTTGCCAACAAATTGGCAATTTCTCCCTATAATGAAGCCACAGGTGCAGGAATACTGCGCCACATTGTTATGCGGAAAAACCGCAAGGGCGAGCTTTTGGTTTGCCTTGTGGTGGCCCGTAACGAAAATAAAAAGCTTTCTATCCTTGCCGACGCAATGAAAAATGCCTTTTCGGCAATTATCGGCATACATATCAACATCAACAAAAAGCGTGATAATGTTATCTTCGGCAATGAAACCCATTGCCTGCTGGGTGAGGAAACCCTTACCGACACCCTTTGCGGTAAAACCTACAGCATTTCTCCCCGTGCCTTTTATCAGGTCAATGCCGAAATGGCGGAAAAGCTATATCTCCACGCCAAATCTCTTATCAACCCCAACCCCAAGGGCAGTATTATTCTCGACCTTTACTGCGGCGCAGGTACCATCGGTCTTTCGGTGGCAGGAGAAAGAGATAAGCTCTGCGGTGTGGAAATTATAGATGCGGCCGTGGAAAACGCCAAGGTCAACGGTGCCATTAACGGCCGAACCGAGGAAAACACTCTTTTCGTATGCGGCGATGCCGCCGTAGGCGTGGAGGAATGCCGTAAAAAGTTCGGCAACCCCGAAATAATTATTGTTGACCCTCCCCGCAAGGGACTTGACAGGGCGGTTATCGATACGGTAATCTCGGCAAATCCCAATCAGATTATTTATATCTCCTGCGACCCTGCAACCCTTGCCCGTGACTGCGCCATTTTTGCAGAAAAGGGCTATACCACCCATAAAGCCACCCCCTTTGACCTCTTCCCCCGAACAGGCCATGTTGAAACTGTCGTTCTTTTAAGTCGGCACAATTAAAGTAATACAAAAAGTAGGAAAATGAAAAAATGAACAAGATGACAAAAAAGGACCTAATTATTGCCATATTACATACCGTTTTATCCTTAGCCGTGCTGGTTTTTGCTCTTATATACATATTCGCACAATGGGAGCCGGCAAAAAATTTTTATCTTCCTTTAATGGCCGTAGTTATGTTTTTACAGGCCTATCGGTTCAGTACCATATCGAAAAAAGCAGCAATATTTTCGGCAATTGTGGCGTTGTTCATACTGATTGTTTTTATTGTGGGAATATTTGTTTCTTAAGGAGTTTGATTTCAATGCAAAAAAGAACGAAAAAAGCATTATCTTTGATATTGGCTTTCTTGTGTGTCTTCTTACTTACTGCCTGCGGAGGCACAGCAAGCGAAGCAGAACGCATTTCCAAGCGCATTGATCTATCCGTTGACGGAGGGAATGTGGAAATTTTCACAGATAGCCACGGCGGTTTTCTCGGCGACGGAGAAACCTATGCAAAGGTAACCTTTTCCGATGAAACCTTTTGCGATAAAATTAAACAGAGCTCAAAATGGTCGGCGCTCCCCTTGACGGAAGCTTTGAACATTGTTGTGTACGGCGGCGAAATGAAAAACGGATATTCCCGCGATTCTTTTATAGTTGATGAAGAAGACCGACTGTTAATACCAACCATAAACAACGGATACTATTTTTTCAAAGACAGACATAGCGAAAGTAAAGACTCAAAGGACGACACTTCTCTGTTTGAACGCAACTCTTTAAACTTCACCCTGGCAATTTATGATATAGATTCAAAAACTCTTTATTTCTATGAAATAGATACTTGATACGGAGAAATATAAAATAATGAAAAACCATTCCGCTTCAATTCCCATTGCAATGATGCGGAAAAACTTTTATTGCCACACTCGGAAATGGCTCTTTTAAGATTTATTTATAACAGAACCATACAGCAAAACCCGAAGGAGGTTACCGAAATTGAACATATTTTTTAGCCACAGTACCGACGACGAATATATTATTCAAAAAATGGTGCACCTCCTTTCCCAAGGCAGAGAGGATGTACAGGCGTTCTATTCCTCCGACCCAAAAACAGGGGTTATGGCAGGCGAAGGGATTATGGCAAGAATCAACCATGAAATTTCCCGAAGCGACTATTTTCTGCCAATTATCACCGAAAATTACGTTCGAAGCATCTATTGCATGTATGAATTAAGTATTGCCGCATATCTTCAGGGTCAGAAAAAAATAAAGCTGATTCCCATTGTTGCAAACAGAAGTATTTACGATAGAGTAAACGCCATTTTATCCCAACCCGATATTTTATATATTGATGCTCGTATGGAAAAGGCGCCGCAAGTGTTTTTTCAGGCCTTTGATTGGGTTTCATCCCGAGAAGAATCGCTGGTGAAGGAGATTTTGTCAGAGCTTTCCGAACAGACCTCATCCCATCGAAATTATATCGGTATGGACCGAGACACCTATTCCAACATTCTGGAATATTGCCAGAAATACGGCATAAAGCAAATAAAAAGCACCACTCTACCCAGCGATATTTTAAAAGCAAAGGTGATAGCAGCCAAGGAGGTCGTGCTTCTTTCCACCACCGGCGCTTCCCTTATAAAATCTCTTTGCACCGATGCCTTCCCCGAAGCGCTGGCAAAGGGCTGCAAAATTTCGGTTCTGCTTCCAAACCAGCATTCGGATTTTTGCCGTGATGTGGCGGAAATCGAGCGCCCCGAGGAATCAGAGGAAAATATGCTTAGACTGGTGCAAGAATTCTCCGATGCCATGGGATATTTGAAGGATGCGCTGCACACCGCAAAAAGCCGTGCCCAAGGCGAGGTAAAGGGGAGCATTGATTGCTTTTGCAGCCACAATCTTTTACGCCAAACGGTTCTGCTGGTGAAGAATCAGGATGACACTCTTTGGGCGTGGGTTTCTCTCACAATGCCGCCCAAGAGGACCATTGACGGAACTCCGTCCATGGAGGTAGAGGGAAAACTCGAAGAGGGCTCATTGGCTTATCTGCTGTGGAACCATTGCCGGAGCATTATTTCGGTTTCCCGCCGCAGAGGCAGCTGTTTTTCCATGGATGGAAACAAAAAAGGCCCCTTCTTTTTTGAAACCAGCCACGCAAAGGAATATTGGACAGAAAAATATAAAATCGCTTCCGAAAATATGGAACAGCGGAAGGATCAATATGAATGCGCCCTGATAGAGGTCGCCGCCCAGCACCCTTTAAAAAAGAAAAAGCTCCCCGGAGAGGAATTCAAGCGCAGGTTAGATGCCGCCATAAGTATTTATGAAGAGCTTACCGATTCGGGTATCGAAGCTATGTTTTACATTCCCGGCAGTCGGCACCGCCACAACGGAGTTGATGATCTTGTGAGTCTGAGCTCCGCAGGACGGGAATATCTTATCGGCAAGGGTATCGATCCCCAATTGATATACGGGGATGATATGAACGATAAATATAAAGGCGCGGCAGGGGTTTACAATTCTGCCGACGAATGCTATGTGGCATCAAAAATCTTTATGGATGGCGAATTTGACAGATTAATCTGTGTTTGCTCTCCTTTTCAGATATTCCGCAAAACTTTGTTTTATTATGAATTCGGTGTCGTGCCTCATTGCTACGGTATCCCTGCGGAAAAAATGTATCATTCTGTTTTGAATGAGCTTTTCGAAAACCTCAATAGTGTTATATATAATGATCACTCCTGGCAAGACCCTGCGGGGGAAGCATTTAATCACTTCCGCCGTGAACGTATGCCTCAAGCTTCCACAGAATAACAAAAAGGCGGTAAAATATGCTTTGTCCCTACGCAAAAAAATGCAGCGGTTGTCAGCTGCAGAATATGGAATATGAAGAACAGCTTTCCTTCAAGCAGGCGAAGGCGGTAACGCTTTTGGGCCGTTTTGCCCACGTGGAGCCCATTATTGCCATGGAGGACCCTCTCCATTACCGCAACAAGGTGCAGACGGCCTTCGGTTTTTACCGTGGCAGGATTCTGGCAGGTGTTTATCAGTCTGCCGACGGACGAATTGTGCCCGCAGAGGAATGTCTGCTGGAGGACAAGGGTGCGGGAAATATCTGCAAAACCATCAAAAAGCTCTGCGAGCAATACAAAATAAAGGTTTACGATCACAGGTCGGGCAAGGGATTTCTGCGAAGTCGGAGGCCAAGCGGTCTTAGGAAGACAATGGTTCCACTC
>JAZSDB010000219.1:0-5603 GCA_045530975.1 Eubacteriales bacterium | reverse complement strand
TTATAAGGTCCTCGGTCTTTTCGTTTGCCACAATTGTACCCTTGTTGATAACAACAATTCGATCGCAAACCGCCTGTACCTCGGGAAGAATGTGGGGGGAGAGAATGATAGTATGCTCCTTACCCAGCATTTCTATAAGGTTTCTTATCTCTATAATCTGTCTGGGGTCCAGACCGATGGTGGGCTCGTCAAAAATAAGCACCTTGGGGTTGCCGATAAGCGCCTGTGCAATACCAACTCTCTGACGGTAGCCCTTGGAAAGGTTTTTAATCAGACGGTGGCTTACGTCCCAAATCTTTACAACCTCGCAAACCTCCTTTAAGTGTTGCTTGCGGGGAAGCTTACAGCTTTTAAGGTCGTAAACGAAATTGAGGTATTCCAAAACCGTCATTTCCACATAAAGGGGAGGAATTTCAGGCAGGAAGCCAATATCCTTTTTCGCCTTTAAGGGCTCCTCCAAAATATCCACACCGTCTATTTTAACCGAACCGCTGTCCGAGGAAAGATAGCCGGTTATCATATTAAGGGTGGTACTCTTGCCTGCCCCGTTGGGGCCGAGGAAACCCAAAATTTCCCCCTCCGCCACGTTGAAGGATATTCCGTTCACCGCATGCTTATTGCCAAAGCTTTTGCGAAGATCTGTAATTTCAACCATATAAAACCTCTGTTTGGGGAGAATAGTCCTCTCCCCTGCCTTATTCTTAATTATAGATTATACACTTAATTGTGAGATAATCTTTACGAAAGAAAAAACAAATGGAAATGGGGCGATTTTTTACGAAAACCGCCTTAAAGCCCTTTGTTTTTCCCTGTAATAATTCAGTCTTCCTTTTTGTTTATGCTGATACCGAGCTCGGCGATGGCCTCTGCAGGTACTTCTGCGGGGCAATCGGTCATAAGCTCCTTGGCATTTTGCATTTTGGGGAATGCCACAACATCTCTCAAGCTGGTGGCGCCAACCATCTGCATTACCAGACGGTCAAGACCGATACCCATACCGCCGTGAGGAGGTGCGCCGTAACGGAATGCCTCCAACAGATATCCGAACTTAATACGTGCTTCCTCATCGGAAAGACCCAAAAGCTCAAAGATTTTTGCCTGCAATGCAGGGTCGGTAATACGGATAGAACCGCTGGAAAGCTCCACGCCGTTCAAAACAAGGTCGTAGGCCTTGGCACGAACCTTGCCCTTGTCGCTGTCGAGATATTGGATGCATTCATCCATAGGAGAGGTGAAGGGGTGATGCATTGCAACCCATTCGCCGCTTTCGTAATCAAATTCAAAGAAGGGCATTTCCACAACCCAAAGGAAGTTATATCCGCTTCTTTCAACATTCAGTCTGTTGGCCGCTTCCACACGGAGCTGACCGAGCTGAGTGAGAACCTTATTATTGTCGCTGTCGGCAAGAATAAGAACAATATCGCCCTTTTGGCAGTCGGCAGCCGCAAAAATGGCCGCCAGCTCATCCTCACTGACATGCTTAAGGAAAGAACCGCTCACAGCATCGGCATTCTTTGCCCAAGCCAATCCCTTGGCACCGCAGCCCTTGGCATATTCGCCCAGCTTATCAATATCCTTACGGGAAAGCTTGTCTGCATAGCCCTTAAGGGTGATGGCTCGAACACTGCCGCCCGCTTCGATAGCGGAAGCAAAAACGGGGAACGCACAGCCCTTAACCGCATCGGAAATATTAACAATTTCCATACCGAAACGGAGGTCGGGCTTGTCGGAGCCAAAGCGCTCCATACATTCACGATAGGTATATCTGGGAATGGGAGTGGGAATATCCACGCCCATACAATCCTTGAAAATGTGCTTAACCAAGCCCTCGCCCACAGCAAGAACGTCATCGGTGTCCACAAAGCTCATTTCCATATCAATCTGAGTAAATTCGGGCTGTCTGTCGGCACGGAGGTCCTCATCACGGAAGCAACGGGCAATCTGAAAATACTTATCAAAGCCGGCCACCATAGAAAGCTGCTTGTAAAGCTGAGGAGACTGGGGCAGAGCGTAGAAGGAGCCCTTATGCACACGGGAGGGCACCAGATAGTCACGGGCGCCTTCGGGGGTGCTCTTTATAAGGATAGGAGTTTCTATCTCAATAAAGCCCTGCTCGCAAAGGTAATCTCTGATAGACTTTGTAACCTTTGCACGGAAGATAATATTGTTCTGCAAAACGGGACGGCGGAGGTCGAGATAACGGTGGGTTAATCTGAGCTCCTCATTGGTTTTGCAATCATCGCTGATTTCAAAGGGAGGGGTTTCGCTTTCTCCGAGAATTTTAACACTCTCTGCAAAAATTTCCACAGCGCCTGTGGGCATTTCGGGATTTTTGCTGGAGCGTTCACGAACGGTACCCACAACCGAAGCAACATATTCGGTCTTTAACTGCATACCCTTATCGAAAACCGCCTTTTCGGTGTTTTCGTCAAAGGCAAGCTGAACAATACCGCTTCTGTCACGAAGGTCCACGAAAATAAGACTGCCAAGGTCACGGGCCTTTTTAACCCAACCCATCACGCAAACCTTTTCGCCTATATTACATTCTCTCAAATCGCCGCAATAGTGGGTGCGGCGCTCATTTCCAAGAAATTCTGCCATTTTTATCTCCATTTACCCCCTTTTGTCAAAGAGCTTCTGCCCTCTCGGGGGAATATATTTGAATTTGGGTTACATACCCATAGATTTGATAATTTCTTCTGCCGAAAGGGCAACCTTTACTCTTTCGCCGCTACGCATATTACGAAGCTCTGCCTCGTTCTGCGCAATTTCATCATCACCGATAACCAGCACAAATTTTGCGCCTGCCTTATCGGCATACTTCATCTGGGCCTTCAAGCTTCTGCCGCAGATGTCGGTTTCGGCGGAAATACCCTCGGAGCGAAGCTTCTGAGAAAGAACAAAGCCATACTGAGCCGCATTCTCGCCAAGGGGTGCTATATAAATATCACTGCCGTTTTCCAATTCGGGCACAAGGTTTTCGTCCTTCAATGCCTGAATAAGACGGGTTATACCCATACCAAATCCCACACCGGGCATTTCGGGACCGCCGATGGAGGAAAGAAGACCGTCATAACGGCCTCCGCCGCAAACGGTACTCTGAGCACCGATGGAGTCCACCGTAAATTCAAATACTGTGCCCGTATAGTAGTCCAGACCTCTTACAATAGAGGGGTCCACGGTATATTCGATACCGCAGGCATCCAAAAGGGACTTCAGCTTTTCAAAGTGGGAATTGCAGTTATCGCAGAGGTGTTCCAAGGTCTTGGGAGCGGTAGAAGCGATAGCCGAGCAAATGGGGCTCTTGCAATCGAGAACACGAAGAGGGTTCTTATGCAATCTTTCACGGCAGGTATCACAAAGCTGCTCCTCCGATTTTGAGAAATGCTCCAGAAGGGCATTTCTGTAAGAGGGACGGCATTGGGGACAGCCGATGGAATTTATACGAAGGGTAACCTTGGTCAACCCCAATTTTTTAAACAGTGCATCGGCAAGCATAATAACCTGAGCGTCTGCTTCGGGGCGGGAGCTTCCGTACAGCTCGGTACCAAACTGCCAAAATTCACGGCTGCGGCCCGCCTGGGGCTTTTCACGGCGGAAGAAATTGGAGAGGTAGTAAAGCTTTAAGGGCATTGCACCTGCATAGAGGCCGTTTTCGATAACCGACCTTGCCACGCCCGCCGTTCCCTCGGGACGGAGAGAAAGACTGCTGCCGTCCTTATCGATAAAGGTATACATTTCCTTGCCTACCACGTCGGTAGTGTCGCCCACGCCACGGCAGAAAAGCTCGGTGGCCTCGAAGGTGGGCATTCTTATTTCGGAAAAGCCGTTTATGCGGGCTATTTCACGAACCGCATTTTCTATATAATGCCAAAGCCCTATATCGGAGGGCAGTATATCCAAGGTTCCCTTGGGCTTTTGTATCTTATTCATAGTTTATCAGAACGCACCTTCTCCGTTCTTGAGGTTGATACGCCAATCGAGGTCGCCTCTGTCGAGGGCCAGTACCAATGCTTCGGCAGTGGCGATGTTTGTAGCAACGGGAACGGTATATTTATCGCAGAGCTTAACCAAGCTCTTTTCGGTATCGGAATATTCCTCATCATTGGAGGTATCACGGAAAAGTATGAGCAAATCCACTTCACCGTAGGCAATCTTGGAGGCAATCTGCTCACTGCCGCCCAATGCGCCTGCCAGCAATCTTTCGATGGTAAGACCGGTTGCCTCGGAAATATATTTTCCGGTAATGGCGGTGGCGCAAATTTTATGACGGGAAAGAATGCCGCAATATGCCATGCAAAATTCGGTAATAAGCTCTTTTTTCTTATCGTTGGCTATGATAGCTATATTCATATTATTTCCTTCCTTCTTACAACAGGTTTTTTCAACGGAACTATTCCCTTGTAAGCCCCTCTGCGCTTTAATTGGTCGGCATTTTCAAAGAGCTTTACACGTTGGCCGCAAATACGGCGGGAGATATTGTAAAATGCATTTTCCCAAGGAGTTGCTTTCTTTCTGCGGTTGCCGGAGAAGGCCAGCTCCGCCGCCTCCTGCGAGGCCTGCAGCTTTTCGCCGTAGGGCACCACGCCCAGAAGCTTTACCGAGGAGCGGTTTATTATCTCCATTATATCGGGAAGCCGTCCCTTTTCCGCAAAGGATGCACGGTAGCCGTTTACCACCAGGGAAAGATTTTTCACTCCCATGGCAGAAAGCCGTGTGGCAGTTTTTTCTGCGGCACGAACAGAGGTTGACTGGTGAAGTGTTACGATTATTGCCTCATCGGCCTGGGAGGCGAAGGACATATAATAATCGGTCATTTCGGCACAGGAATCAACAATTATGTAATCAAATTCCGACCTGAGCTCGGAAAACAGCGCATTGTACGCCGACTGCGGTAATTTACCGTCGGTATGATTCATAGGCGCAGGGATAAAGGAAAATCCGCTTCTGTCCCCAACGTCGGTCAATGCCGCGGTGGGAGAGCAGCGGCCCGAAAGCACATCACTGCAATCGAAGAGGGTTTCGCTTTCCATTCCCAAAACCATATCCATACATCGCATGCCGAAGTCGCCGTCAATTACAAGCACCTTGTTGCCCAGTGCGTGAAGGGTGGATGCCACATTTGCCGAAACGGTGGTTTTTCCCACACCGCCCTTAAAGCCGGTGACAAATATCACTCTTCCCAATAGTGCACCTCCTTACGAAATACAACAACATTTTAGGATTATATCATACAGTCATACACACTAATAATATCACTTCTTTGTAGTAATGTCAATACAAATGCCCCTTCACGACGCAAAAAATCCGTAAAAAATAAACAAAGAAAGAGCCGTGCGGGGTTGTCGCACAGCTCTTAAAAATTATTCCTTGTTTTTTGCGCTTCTGACAAAGAAGAAGCTGATAAGCAAAGCTACCGCATAAAGGGCCGCCACCACATAGATAACGGTCTGATAGCCGGTGGGGTTAACGCTGTTGCCGTCGACGGTTACAAATTCACCGAAGTTGTTTACAATCCAGTTGGCAAGCTGGTTACCGGTAAGACCCGCAAAGGCCCAAGCGGAAAGAGTTATACCGTGGATTGCACTAAGTCGGAGGCCAAG
>JAZSDB010000150.1:0-1689 GCA_045530975.1 Eubacteriales bacterium | reverse complement strand
ACCTGCAACCACCACTTTTTTGCCTGCAACAATAAGGTTTGTGGTGCGGTTTATGCCGTCCCAAACCGATTGTCCGGTACCGTAACGGTTGTCAAAAAGATGCTTGCAGTCTGCATCGTTAACCAAAACCATGGGGAACTCCAGCACGTTTTCCTTTGCCATTGCCTGCAAACGGATTATGCCGGTTGTGGTTTCCTCGCAACCGCCGATAACGTTGGGAAGAAGCTGGCGGTATTTGGTGTGGATAAGGTTAACAAGGTCACCGCCGTCGTCGATGATAATATGAGGTTTGCCCTCAGAGATAACTCTGGAGGTGTGCATTTCATATTCCTCGTCGGTACAGCCATGCCAAGCATAAACGTTCAGCCCGCCCTTTACCAATGCAGCCGCCACGTCGTCCTGAGTGGAAAGAGGGTTAGAACCGGTAATATACATTTCTGCACCGCCGCTGGCAAGGACACGGCAAAGATATGCGGTCTTTGCCTCCAAATGCACCGAAAGAGCAATCCTCTTTCCTGCAAAAGGCTTTGTTTTTATAAATTCTTCTTCTATGCCGCGCAAAAGGTCCATGTTGTTTTTCACCCATTGGATCTTCTTTTCGCCGCTTTCCCAAAGATTAATATCTCTAATTTCGTATGACATCATATCACCTCTGCGATTTTGTTCACATTATAATAAAGCTGTTCCTCGTCGATGGTAAGAAGTATCTTGTCCTTCATAACCACCTTGCCGTTGAGGATAAGGGTGTCGGTCTCGCTGCCGTCGGCACAATAGCACACCATGGAATAGGCTTCTCTGAAAGGTATCATTTGGGGAACGTTAAGGTCAAGGAGCATTATGTCCGCTTTCCAGCCCTCTTCTATTTTGCCCAACTTTTCAATACCTATTGCCTTTGCGCCATTTACCGTTGCAAATTCAAAAGCCTTGTTTGCAGGGATAGCGGTGCTGTCCCCAAGACGTCCCTTTTGCAAAAGTGCGCAATAATTAAGCTCTGTAAACATATTAAGGGAATTATTGCTGGCAGTGGAATCGGTTCCTATACAAACGTTAACGCCTGCCTTGTCCAGCTCGTATATAGGGGCGATACCGTTGCCCAATTTAAGGTTGCTTTTCGGGTTGGTGGCAACGCTTACACCGCTTTCCGCCAAAAGCTCTATGTCATGCTCGGTAAGCTGAATACAATGGGCGGCAACGGTTCTGTTTTCGAAAATTCCCAAGGAATGCATATATTCGGTGGGGGTACAGCCATGCTCCTTCATGCAATCGTTGAATTCGGTAACGCTTTCCGCCAGATGGGTGTTTATGCCCAAACCCAAACGCATCGCCTCGGAGGAAACCTTTTTCAAAAAGGCTTCGTCGCAGGTGTAAATGGCGTGGGGCGCCAGCATGAAGGAAATGTTTTCGTAATTTTTGAATTCTTCAATTTCTGCCAATTGTTCGTCAATGCGTCGCTGTCCGCCGTCGCTTCCCACAAGACCTCTGGAAACACAGGCACGCATTCCGCAATCTATTGCCGCTTGGGCAGAAGCACCGCCAAAAAGATGCATATCCAAAAATGTTCCCGTGCCGCGCTTTATCATTTCGGCGCAACCCAAAAGGGCACTCCAATAAGCCTGTTGGCGGTTCATCTTATCTTCTCTGGGCATAACCCCTTCGAAGAGCCATTTCATAAAAGGCATATCGTCAGCG
>JAZSDB010000106.1:0-3455 GCA_045530975.1 Eubacteriales bacterium | reverse complement strand
TGCAGGAACGTAATGCATGTGCAGTGCCCCAGGGTTTTACTCTCTCAGAAGGACACTCTATTCCTTCTGGAAGATCGTCGCCATTTTGGAAAGCATATTCTATTGTAACATTTCCCTTTATACGAGAACCAATGGTTTCTTCAAAAACTTCTAAATTTTCTTCTTTGATAATGAAGACAATTTTATCGAAGCCTGCTCGTATACAATCATATACAGAATAGTCAATAATGAACTCACCGTGAGGACCTACAGGATCAAGCTGTTTTAAACCGCCATATCGGCTACCTAATCCCGCTGCCAAAATTACAGCTGTCATAATAACTCCTTAATTAACGGTTAAATAACCATTTCTTTTGTTATATTCAGGGTTTTGATACTCTCATCAGATGGAACTTCATACATGTATTTGATCATCAAATTCTCAGCAATTGCTCTCAAACCTCTTGCGCCGCTTTGCAACTTATGAGCTTTTTCGGCAATTTCCTCAATAGCATCAGCATCGAAAGTAAGCTCAACACCATCGTATGAAAAAAGCTTTTGGTATTGTTTAATTAATGCATTTTTAGGTTCGGTTAAAATGCGTACCAGCGCATCCTTATCGAGAGGTTCCAAGGTTGCTATAACAGGAATACGGCCCACAAGCTCGGGGATTAAACCATATTTAACAATATCCTGCTGAGTAACCTTTTTGAGTTCAGCGCCTTTCTTTTCTTCATCGGAGGCCTTGGGAGAATTGAAACCAACTGTTTGACGACCAAGACGTGTGCCAATAATATCATTCAAGCCATCGAATGCGCCGCCGCAAATGAAAAGTATATTGGATGTATCAATCTGTATAAATTCCTGATTGGGATGTTTTCTGCCGCCTTGAGGAGGAACATTGGAAATTGTACCTTCAACAATTTTTAAAAGTGCCTGCTGTACACCCTCGCCCGAAACATCTCGTGTAATAGAACGGTTTTCACTCTTTCGTGAAATCTTATCGATTTCATCAATATAAATGATGCCCTTCTCTGCTTTTTTTACATCGAAATCGGCTGCCTGAATAAGGCGCAGTAAAATGTTTTCTACATCTTCACCAACGTAACCGGCTTCGGTTAATGTGGTAGCATCGGCTATTGCAAAAGGCACATCAAGCATTTTTGCCAGTGTTTGCGCCAATAAAGTTTTGCCAACACCGGTAGGGCCCAACAATAATACATTGCACTTGCTCAATTCGACATCGTCAATGGAATCGGAAGAAACATCTTTATTAGAAATGTTCTTTTCAGAAAGAGAATTTATACGCTTATAATGGTTGTACACTGCAACGGAAAGCGTTTTTTTGGCCTCATCCTGACCGATAACATACTTATCCAGCTCGGCCTTGATTTCCGCGGGCTTAAGAAGCTTTATAATGTCATTCGCAACATCATCAACGGGTTCGGCCGTTACAGCAAGAGACGCATTATATTCTTCTGATATTTCGCAGCACAATGTTAAACATTCATCGCAAAAATCTATACGGTTGCCCTCAATAGACAAAGTGGTAGTATGAGATGTAGGTCTGCCGCAAAAGCCACAAATTTTTCTTTTATCTGTCATAAACTTATCTATTCTCTTTTCCCAAGCACCTTATCTACAAGACCATATTCCTTTGCAGTAAGGGCATCCATATAATTATTTCTATCGGTATCCTTTTCAATCTCAGCAACCGATTTGCCCGTTGCATCTGCCAAGAGATCATTAATCATATGGCGCACACGTTCAAGCTCGGCGGCTTCGATTTCAAGGTTGGTGGTTTGGTCACGAAAATGACCGTTTATAAGCGGTTGATGAATCATTATCTTTGAGTGAGGAAGAGCTATTCTCTTCCCCTTTTCGCCGCAAGCAAGAAGTACAGCTGCCATACTTGCACACATACCTATACAGATAGTGCTTACAGGACATTTGATATAATTCATAGTGTCATAAATAGCCATACCGGCACTTATAGAACCACCGGGTGAATTAATGTACAGAGAAATCTCCTTTTCAGGGTCCTGACTTTCGAGGTAAAGCAACTGTGCCACCACCAATGAAGCTACGGTATCATTTATCGGTTCACCGATGAAGACAATTCTATCATTAAGCAGACGGGAGAAAATATCAAAGGATCTCTCACCGCGCGATGTCTGCTCAACAACCATTGGCACCAAAGACATATTGTATCAACCTTTCGGAATTATTTTGTAGTAATAACTGCGTTTGCCTTAATGAAATCAACAGCTTTGCGAAGAATGATATCTTCGGAGATGCTTTCTTCGGGAATGCTGGATTTAACAGTATCTATATCTACATTATAGCCGGTAGCGATCTTCTTATATTCAGCTTCAAGATCCTTTTTAAGAGCTTTGAGCTTTTCAAGAGAAGCAACCTTGGTAAGAGCAAGACGAGTCTTAACCTGCTTTTCAGCATCTGCAGTAAAGCTGTCACGAAGCTGTTCAACAGTCATACCGGTATACTTGAGATACATATCAAGACTTGCGCCCTGGGACTGAAGTCTGTATTCGTAATCACGGATGTAGCCATCGATTTCCTGCTCGACCATGCAAGCGGGGATTTCAACGGTAGTGTTTGCAAGAAGAGCATCAAGAAGTGCCTGTTCAAGTTTGCCTTCTGCTGCTTTTTCTCGGCTTTCGGTAAGCTTTGCCTTAACGTCTGCCTTGTATTCATCAACGGTATTGAATTCGGAAACATCCTTTACGAACTCATCATCAAGCTCGGGAA
Source organism: Eubacteriales bacterium (assembly GCA_045530975.1). Classification (GTDB taxonomy): domain Bacteria; phylum Bacillota; class Clostridia; order Oscillospirales; family CAG-382; genus Coliplasma. The sequence continues at coordinate 707 of JAZSDB010000106.1, read as the reverse complement.
GCTCCTTAACCTTAAGCTCGTGAAGCTTAATCTTGAACACAACCGCCTTGCCGGCAAGGTTCTCTGCACCGTAATCTTCAGGGAAGGTTACGTCAATATCAAACTCATCGCCAACATTCTTACCAACGATCTGTTCTTCAAAACCGGGGATAAAGCTACCGCTACCGAGAACAAGAGGATACTTTTCACCCTTGCCGCCATCGAATGCAACGCCATCAAGGAAGCCCTCAAAATCAATTACAGCTTCGTCACCGTTTTCTGCTGCACGGTTCTCAACAGTAAGCATACGGGAGTTGCGTTCACGAGTCTGATCAATAGACTTCATGATATCTTCTTCGGTAACTTCAACGCTTTCCTTTTCAACAGCAAGGCCCTTATATTCGGAAATGGTTGCAACGGGCTTTGTATATACAGCGGCTTTAAGGGTAACACCTTTATCATCGATGGAAACGATTTCGATTTCAGGACGACTTACAACATCAAGCTTTGTAGATGCCAATGCTGCTTCGTAGGCGCCGGGAAGAAGATTATCGATAGCTTCATCGAAGAAAATGGTAGCGCCATACATTTTTTCAATAATATGCTTGGGAGCTTTGCCCTTGCGGAAACCGGGAACGTTCATTTTGGAAACGTTCTTGCGGTATACTTTATTTACCTCGGCATCAAACGCTTCCTTTTCAATAAGAAATTCAAACTCGTACTTGTTC
>JAZSDB010000129.1:0-1711 GCA_045530975.1 Eubacteriales bacterium | reverse complement strand
AGAACGGAAGCTAACGATTTTTATAACGTAATGGATGCGTCCCCTTCCGATTACACCGACAAGATACCCGAGTATACCACCGAAAACCTGCCTAAATACGTCCACGAGGGCTGGATACCGCTTTATGACAGCGAAAACGATACCCTTGTCCTTGCGGCGAAATACAGCGAGTCCCTTGACCATCCTCCTGTGGGGTACAGAGGAAGCGAAGTTATAGATTTAGGCTCCAATTCCTATGCGGTGGAAATAACCGACGGAAACAAGGTTTGCGGTTACGTTTTCTTATATACTCAAGGGGACAGGAACATATATTACAACAACATGATAAGATGCGGCTCCTTGGAGGATTACAACGAATACAAAGAATATTTGTATTCCCCAAATCTTACTAACCTTTACGATATCCTTGCCGTATCTGAAGAAATCCGTGTGCTGTGGAAAGACTCTATGGGATATATCGCGGATATAGACAACAATATAATCCACGAATTCCCCTTGGAAATGCAGGATTCTTTTGAAATACATCCTGTTTTGACGGATGACGAGGACTATGCTATAACCATAGCCCGCGGGGACGGAAATTATTCGATTCTTGGCGGTGCCAGCGGCGAATTCAACCAAATTGAGGGTGATTATATCGGAACGGTGGCGCAGACGTATAAGGGCATCGAGATTATCGACATTTACACCTTTAATGACGGCAAGCTTCTTTTCAGCCGCAGTATGAACGGCAGTGTTTCCTTTGCAAACCGCCCCATAAGCATTACCGCCCCCAACGGCACCACCTATGAGGAATTCAGCGCAGTTGCCATGGACGACGGAGGCTTTGTGCATTTGCAGGCAACCGACGCAGCATTTATCCACACAGGATTTGCCTTTTTATCCGACGACGTTATCGGGTTTACGGATGATTTCGCGGAAGACGGCAGTGTTACCACAACCTATCTCCCTGTTTATAACCAAGGAATCATCATGCCGATGAATTTTGCCGAATTATGCGGATATTCAAGCCTTTCCGACGATTCGCTTTATAAATTGTACAGTAACGGCAGCCTTTGGAAAGAAAAATTCAAGCTTGCTCCGGGATATACCGTTGGGGACCTGAAAGAATTTCACGGCCATGTTTCCGTTCTTGACGACAGTTTCCAGATTTATAACGACGGAAGCATTTACAGAAAAGAAACTCTATGCAAAAAGCTTACCGAGCTTAACCAAGCCGGCAGGATAGAAAAGATTTACGGCACCAACGGAAACCTTATCGTACGTCTTACAAGCGGACTGTACGTCACTTTGGGTGTTAACGACTAAAAAAAGAAAAGGGGACAAAACGTCCCCTTTTCTCATATTGAAAAACAAAAAGCATCGTGATATAATGACTTTAAATAACAGAATTTACAAATTAAAGGAGCCTTATTATGTTTTGCATATCCTCCACCCAAAGCGAAAAATGGGTTGAAAACACAAGCATTTCTGCGGAAAAAGGCAGCGAGATAATTATCGGTGATGCTATTGGCAAGCCTATGTTCGGCTGGGGCTGTTGTATCAGCGAAATTTGCGTTAAAGCTGTTTTTTCTTTGGATGAAGAAAAGCAGAAGAAGATATTTGACGAGCTTTTCGGTGAGGACGGATGCGGTTTTAACTATTGCCGTCTTTCTATCGGCGCCAACGATTTTGCGGAAAGCTGGTACAGCTATAACGAGACCGAGGGCGA
>JAZSDB010000146.1:0-11262 GCA_045530975.1 Eubacteriales bacterium | reverse complement strand
CGTCAATTTCATCGTAGTACATACATTCATCTCCCCTGTGTGGTTTATAGATGTATATGGTACGGCAAACAGAAAAATGAAAAAGAAAACAATAACCCCGCCGATTTATTTCGGCGGGGTTATACTGTTTTCAGCTCTGCTTTTGTTTGAAAGCATATCTCGAACAACATAATATGGTTTTTATGCAGAAAAATCATGTATTGACGAGCAAACAAAAAAAGAGTATAATTTAAATGAAAATGTAAACATATTTACCTTAAGGAAGCGGAAGAATGAATAGCGTTTGTCTGGATTATTTACGGCCCCTAAAGGCAAAGAATTTAATTGAAAGATACGAAAAGGATTTTGTTCAGAGGGAAGATTTAACAGTATGGCGAGGAGACAACGCCACAATCTTGCCTTTGCGTCGTGTTGCGGGCGATTCTCTATTGTTTGGACGAGGCGGCGTAATAGACAGCGACGGAAACTATGTAGAAACCTCTGCTATTCCAAAACGAGTAGACAAAAAATACGAATACAAAGATGCGCTATATAAAGACAGCAAGGTGGTTTATTGCGGATATTTAACAAATCATTGGGGGCACTTTTTGGTAGAGGCGGTTGCTCGTTTATGGTATTTTTTAGAAAAAGACAAAACGATAGACAAATATGTGTTTTTTATCGAAGAGGATGCACAACGAGAAATAAAGGGTAATTACAAAGCGTTTTTTGAATTGTTGCAGATTTGGGATAGAATTGAAATTATTAACCGTCCTACAACTTACCGTCAGGTTATTGTTCCTGAATTGGGGTATAAATATCGCACCTATTACTCGGAAAAATACAAAAAAATCTTTGAGGTTATTGGAAATAACATAACAGTTGATCCTTCGTGGGATGCCCCTGAAAAAATATATTTCAGCAGAAGCCAATTGGCCAAGGCAAGCGGTGTTGAATTTGGCTGTGATGCTTTAGATGACTTTTACGAGAAAAATGGATATCGCATCCTTTTTCCGGAAAAAGTTCCCCTGCCTCGAATGATTTATTATATTAAAAATGCAAAGATATGCGCTACACTTTCGGGTTCGCTTCCGCATAATTTTCTGTTTGGAAATGATGAACAGAAAATCGAAATTATAGAACGATGTGTGTTGAATAATGAAATACAGGTTGACGTTAACATTATGAAGCGGTTGTATGTGACCTATGTAGACGCAAATATTTCGCTATATCCCGTTAATATGAGCGGCCCGTTCATTATGGGGTACAACAATCTATTAAAACGCTATGCTGAGGATAACGATATGTTACCGCCCGGCCCGGAGTTTTGCACCGAAAAACATTTTGTTAAGTGCTTCAAAAAATATATGAAAGCATACCGTAAAGAATTTGGATTCCGTTGGTATATGGAAGATTGGTATGTGGGATATGCGGATTATCTTTGGGAAGCATATAAGGACGGTTACGAACAATATAAAGACTTTCTTTCGGGAATAAGACCGTTTTCGATTTCTCATTATTTTAAGCTGCACTACATAAAACAAATGGTTAAACGCATTATTCGAAAATCTCATTAAACCAAATAAATACGAGGTGCTTCCCTCCTGCGGTTTTTCTGATAATACCGTGGGAGGGATTTTTCTTTTCCTGTTTTTAACGGTTCGGTTAATAGTTATCACAAAAAACGGTGTTATCAGTAGCGGTTTTACACCTTTGGGAAGAAAAAAGTGAAAAAAGCTTCACTTTTTGCCTATAAGGGGGGACAAAAGGGTTGGAAATGTTGCCAAACACTTTACAAATAAAGATAAAATATGATAAAATGATAAAGAATAACCATTTGTTTTAACACCGAAAAGACAGGAGGCACACAAAGGATGGAAGAAAACATTTACAAGCAGGCACGAAAGAGGGCGGCGGCGCAAAACGAGGAATTGAGCACGGCGGAAAAGGCCTGCAATCTTCTTCACATTACCCGCGAAAAGCTGTTGATGATAGAGCAAAGCCAAAAGGGCAAGCGCAGAGCAGACCCTTCTCCCGAGGATGTTTTGAATATGGTAAAGCTCTATTCGGCTCCCGAGCTGGCAGATTATTATTGCACCCATCAGTGTCCCCTCCGCAAAAACGAAAAGCCCCTTCAATATGAAAATCTGGGCGAGATTTCCACCGGACTTATGGCGGCGCTTCATTTTCTCGACAGAGCAGGCGACGACATTCACAGCATACTGCGCGACAGCGAGGTTTCCGAAGGGGAAAAGGAAGAATTTAAAAACGTTATCAAGGCCCTGCAGGACATAGAATACAGCGCAAGATCGCTCACTCTTTGGGCAAAAAAGAACGGATACATAGAATAACAAAGAAAAGAAGGCATACCCTTTCTGATTTTTTCACCGATTTAAGACGGCAAAAGGTGGGGGAATTGCGACGTTTTCATTTCCAATGTCACCACTGTCCGACTTTGCCTCTTTTTCCCTTGACACAAGGGATTTTCTGTATTAGAATAACCCTCCTCGGTTCCCAAAAATATTAAAAATGTGAGGTTTTTTATGAATTTCGATTTTATCGGCAACGTAGAATTCAAGAATGATTTTCGTAATGTTCTTATCGACAACGTAATCACTGCGGAATGGCAGGCAAGGATAGATCCCAGCGGTTCGATGGGTGCTGCCAGAACGGCGTTGGAATCATTGGTCAGCGGTATTTTTACCCAGTCGGGCGAGAAGATTATTCCCCTCTACGATATGATAGTTAAGGGTGTCGAAAAGGGAATGATTCCCAAGGAGCTGGAATCCGCCATGCACAACGTAAGGACAAGAGGCAACAAGGGAGCGGTGCATCCCTATGCCGAGCTTCGTTTGCGAGAGGCAACCGATGAAAACGTACAGCTCGCCGTTGAGAATTTAAAGGACCTGCACCGTGTTTTGACCGGCTATTTCGGAATTGACGCCCAATTTAATGAAAACAGTATTCCCTTTGGTGACTATAAGGTTATCAGAATGGTTGAAAAGGCCCCCAATGAAATAATTGCGGCAGATTTCAATTATTTTGTCCGTGAGGATGACGGCGATGAGTATTTCCTTCAGTGTGTCCCCCTCAGCGATGACGACAAAGCCATGGCCTTTGTAAACCGAGGTGAGGAGGCCCGTACTCTTATAAGAGATTCCATCGACAGAAGAACCTATCTTTGCGAAACCACGGTTCGGAATCTTTACGGCAACCGTACCCGATTGGTGCTTTACCGCATCCCCCGTGACAGCTTTCTTCTTTCGGAATATACAAATAAAAAATATACCAACCGACAGATTGTTCGCATAGGTCTTGACCTTATAGAAACCCTTTTGGAGCTTGAAGGTGCCGGCGATGGAATACATCACCGTAATATCAACCCCGGATGCGTGGTGCTTGCTCCCAAAAAGAATTATTATCTGGCATATCTGGTAGATATGCAGACGGCAAAGATAGAAAACAGCTTGTTTACCGTTATTCCTCAGCTGGCGGAAAAGCATAAAAACAACCCCTACATTCCCGCCGACGTGCGCAGGATGTCTTTGGAGAAGCAGATGGCCTTCCCTTGGGAAAAGGTGGATGTATATTCGGTGGCAAAAACCGTGCTTTATTGCATTAATCCCGAGGCGGTAAAGGAAAGCTACGATACGTACAGTGCACTGGCAGAAATGGAAGAACGTGAGTTTTCTGCCGATTTTGTGGATTTCTTTGAAAATATTTTAGACGGCGACACCGTAAACAATCCCTCTCTTAAGAAAATGAAAGAGGTATTTAAGGATGAGCTTGAACAATGCGACTAAAAGCTACACCATAGAAACAATAATTCACGAAAACAGCCAAAACGGTATTGTGTGCGGTATAGGCAAACACCCCGAAAAGGGCGAATGCTTTATAAAAAGGATAAGCTATGGCATCTTTCCCGACCAAAAGACACGGGATAAACATCTTGCAAATGCCAAAACCGAGGCAGAAACCTTGGAAAAGCTTGCAAAAATACCTGCAGTGACGGGAAAGGTGCCTGCGCTGTACGATGTCTGCCACAACAGGAGCAAGGGCGAATTTGTTATCGTAATGGAGAAAATGCAGGGGCAAACTCTGCGCCAATGGATGGACAAGCACCCTGCCGCCAAAATGGATACAAAGGGCTTTTTCGCCCGCAGGATGATTGTTTTGCAAATCTGTGAGATAATGTCTGACATTAACAAAAAATATCCCTCCATAATACATAGAGATTTGAAGCCCGAAAATATTATGGTGAGGTTGGAGGATGGACGTTGGACGGTTTCGGTGGTGGATTTCGGTTGTGCAAGACTGAATTTTGCCCGTAAGATGGGCACTGACGGATACTGGGCCCCCGAGCAGTGTGATTCGTATTGCAATAAGCTTACAGCCACATACGGCGCCCATACCGACATTTTTGCAATAGGTCAGATTTATTACGAGCTTTTATTGGGTGAAAATCAGCGCTTCAATGAGCATTATGTGGCGGATTTGAAGGAAAAGATATGGACAAAGAGACCCTCGCTTCCCGAATATCTTTTAAAAATGCCCGACGGAAATAGGATAGACGTTTTATTGAAGGAAATGACCGAATTTAATCCCGATAAACGAAAGAATAGATATGACGGTATTCTTGCTATGCTAAAGCCGGGAAGGAGGCCATAAAGATGAAGGAATATTTAAGAAGCATTTTTACCGACGAGGAATGGAAGCTGTTAACCGAGGACGACAGCACACTGTGCACTCAGGTTATGGGACTTCCCACCGAAAAACAGATCGATGAAGAAAGGATGCGTGACGCCAATGGATCAATTACTGGTACAACCCAAAAGCCACAAAACGCTTGACACTCCTTTTATTATTTATATATCCGATAAGTATTCCAAAGAGCGGTTTGAACAGGTCTGTGCCGTTCTCAAGGATAAAGAATATATATCGTTATGCATTTATAAAACCAAGGGAAAGGATTACAGATATGTAATTGCCCATCCCAAGCTTTGCATTACTCTCGGTGACAACGAGGACAAAAAGAACGAGAATTTCTCTGTAATTGCAATCAGCAACGAAAAGCGTGAGCTGGATAAGTATAACCGCCCCGGCACCGATTGGTTTATAATTAATCTCAATGCAGGCGTTCAGATTGTATACGGAAACGTTCTTTATTCGCTGAATGACTCCCTTACACTCCCCGACGGAAATTGGGGTATGGAGCACGACGTGTTTAAGGATCTCCTTTTCAAGATGAGACATCACCTCGACAGCGAGTATGAAATCGAAAGACGTGTGTCCGTAGGCAGAATCTTCGAGGCCGAGGTGCTCAATTACTTCAAGGCCTATACCGCAAAGGAGCGCCTTGTAGAAGAAATAAAGGCAGGCGACGGTGACGGCATCACCTTCTTTAAGCAAAGCTTTATAAAAACCATAAATAACGGAAGGGGAAGCGCTTATGCTTTCTATTCCGAGGATGAAGCCGCAGATCCCGAAAATCCTCCCCTTTCAGTCGGTAATAAGGTTACTCTTTATACCGAAGACGGCAAGCCCTGCCAAACGGGACAGATTGCCGAGATAGATTACGATTCCGACGAAGGGGTAAAATTTACCATAGAATTTAATTTTCAGACCAATGAAAATGAAATTCCCACAGACGGCAAAATGGTTCTTGCCCACAACGATACTCAGGATAAGGTTCGAGAGAGGGTAATCAGAGGCATAGAATCGGGCAGAGTACCCTCCCGATATATGTACACTGTCTTTCAGGATTTCAAGGGCAAGGGTTACTTTACTCCCGACGATAAGGACGCAGAGCAAGAGAAGCTGTCGCAGGGTGTGCTGGAGGCCGATCTGGCAGATTATCTTGCCGGTATGATGGCGGAAACAAAGCCCAACGGCGAGAAGAATTTTCCTCCCAACGATATGCAGATGGAGGCCATCATTAAGGGTATCCTTACCGAGGATATGCTTTTGGTGCTTGGCCCTCCCGGTACAGGTAAAACCACCGTTATTCTTGCCTGGGTAAATTATTTTGTCAAAAAGGGAATGCGTGTTCTCGTTTCCTCCCAGAACAATGCGGCGGTAGATAACGTATTGGAGCGTCTGGACAAGGGCTTGAATGTTGTTCGTCTTGGTCAGGAAACAAAAATTCAGGAAAACTGCCGTCATCTTATGCCTATGAATAAGCAGGCGGAAATGCATAAAAACTGCGAGCAAAGCAATGCCCGTATTCTTTCGGATATGGCCGAGGACAGGGCGGAAATAGCGCATCGCAGAGAAACTCTAAGCAAATTTTTGGCATTGGTAGAGTACTACAAGACCAAAAAGCAGGAATTCGAGGCCGACAAGCAGGAAATTTTCGCCGCTATGAAAAGGGTTAATGACCTTAATGACGCCATCGCTGTGTATGAAGCCAAAATCGATGGCCTGGTTGATGCGAGAGCCCACAAGCGGATTTTTCTTGAAGAAAGCAAAAAGAAGAATTTTATTGTACGCTTCTTCATAAAGCGCTACATAAAGCGTGTTGCCGATGAATTGCAGGAAACCGAAACCTCCCTTATTGCGGCAATGGGCGCTTATACAAACAGTATTGCCAATTACAATCTGGCGACTTCGGACCTGAAAAGGGTTACGGAAGCTGTCAGAAGCAAATCCTCCTATGCCGCCTATCTGCAGGCCGACCGTGCTCTTTCTCAGTTTACCGATACAAGCATTGCCGCAAGGGACGAGGAGGGTAAGGTTGTATCTCTGGGAATAATGAACCTCAAGGGCGAGCTTTCTACCCTTTACACTCCCTTTGACTACACCTTGAACAGAGAACGGGATGAGGTAATTGCCCGTGAGGAAAAGGAGCATCTCCAATCCATGGAGTGCTCTGCGGAAATGCTTGTGAAGGCCGTTTCCGATTGGTCAGACGCCATCAAGAACGGCGGTAACGAGATTTTCGAGGAAATTCTGCTTTCCTCCTGTCAGGTTGTGGGTGCGACCTGTATCGGTATCAATTCCAACAAGAAATTCGCGCAGGTGGATTTTGATGTGGCGATTGTTGACGAATCGGGACAGATTCAGATACACAACGCCCTTGTTCCTCTCAGCCGTGCTCCCAAGGCCTTGATGCTGGGCGACTATAAGCAGATTCCGCCCTGCGCCAACGATGATGTTGTTGCGGCCTGCGAAAACGAAGAAATCAGCACCGACCTGCTGAAAAAGAGCTTTTTCGAATTTTTATTTGAAAAAATGCGTGGGGCGGTAATCAAAAGCATCGAAAAAGAAAAAATTAATCAGCTTAAATATCATTTGATGAAAGAGCAGGGCGAGAGCTTTGATGCTGAAGATTTTAAGCTTAGCGACGAGCAAAAAGCCCAATTTACTGCCGAGGCCAGAGCTCAGACACTTGCTCCCGTGCTGAAGAATTACAGCATAAAGGACTACCGTGCACTTGCTACCGACGGACAGAAGCGTGCTTATCTTAAAAATCTTATCGAAGAAAGCGTTGCCGACGGCAAGCGGTTGGTAAACCTGAACAGCCAGTTCAGAATGCCCGGTCATATTTCCGATGTTATTTCGGAATGGTTCTATGAAAACAACTACAAATCCAGCTACAATATAGAAAAATTCATCCCCGTGCTTCCCAATACAAGCAAGCCAATGGTAATTATAAATACCGCCAACCACGGCTCCCGCTTCGAGTCCCAGCCCTCCAACAAGATGGGTTATCTCAATAAATACGAATCGGAGATTGTGGCAGATATTATAGAGCAGGTGTTTGCGGCGCAGACCGAGGAAAAGCGTGCCGAAATGATAGAAACTCCTACCAATCATATAGGTGTTATCTCTGCATACGGCGCTCAGGTTCGCACTATCAGAGAAACCCTGCGCAAGCGCGGAATGGGTATAAGCAACGAGCAGATAAACGGTATGGTTGCATCTCTGGACAGCTTCCAGGGACAGGAAAGGGACCTTATCATTTACAGCTTGACACGAAGCAAGAAGAACGGCGATCCTCACAAGGCCCGTGTTGGCTTTATGAAGGAGCTCCGCCGTCTGAATGTTGCCTTCACCCGAAGCAAAAAACAGCTTGTTATCGTAGGCGATATAGACTACTTAAAGGAATGTCTGTATATGAAGCCGGATGAAAAGGATATCGATAACCTGCCCTGCGCAGAAGCTTCCGATGAAATTATCGGCTTGGAGCAGATAAATCAGTGTGCAAGCTGTCCCGTGGCGGAATGTGAGCGCAAATTTGCCCGCTTTATCCGTTTGCTTATGCAGCACGTGGAGGACCCCGACATTGAGGCAGGAGACCTTATTCAATCGGATAATCTTATAAATATTCTGAAGGGAGAGACAGAACAGTGAAACCTTTGAAAGAAGCAAAAGTAAGAGAAGATTTTCTTAAATTTATGAGCAATTTTTCATCGGACTGCTCTGTAAAGCCCTTGTATTTCAAACCCTTTCAGTGCCCCATCGCCATCGCTTCGGTGGAGGTTCTCGAAAAGCAGGTGCAGGATTACAGCGTTTTTGCTATCCTTTTGCTCCGCCTGATAAAGGCAGGCTTCGGCAGATTGGACCTTTTGGTTTCCATTTCGGGAATGGGAAAGGAAACGGTTTTGTCCTTTCTCAACAAGGCAATTATCGACAACCAATGTGAATTTATCGATAAAGAACATCCCGAAAAGGGCGTAAAGCTGCTTCCTCTGGGCGAGGAAACACTGAGGGAAAACGAGGGCGACGAGGCAAATTCTCTGGACCCTCAGGCCCACGTGGAGTATAAAACCTCCCGTAAGCTTCAGATAGAAGCCCTTACGGGTACGGTTATTCCCTCCTTTATGGAGATATACATCAACGATGCCGCACCCGATGAGGAAAAGGGGCCCTATATTTTCCCCCGTGAAACCGCCGAAATGGACAGCGAGCTTAAAAGGGAAATACAAGCCCGTCTGGAGGAATATATCGGTCTTGACCGTGTGGCCTCCGGCGATATTGTTACAAAAACAGGGGAGGTTGTGTCGGAACGAGTTTTCTTCCGTTGGGCCTATCTTGTTAAGCTGGAGGGTATGATATACCCTATGATTGCGCTGAGCGGAAAGCAAAGCGTTGAAAAGCTTAATGTGCAGTCCAAAAAGAAGGGCAACTACGGCATAACTGTGATTCCCGTAGCGGTTGCAAGATGCGATGCTCCTCTTTTGATGTCCTGCGGTGAGGAATTTCAGTCTGTGCTGGTAAGAGAAGACCATTATTTCGATTACCTTGTGAATAACCTTTTCCCCGTGGAAATCGGCGACCTGCCTCAGGAGGAAGCTCCCGAGGTTGTGGAGGAAAATCCCACTTTGGACGAGGAAATCCCCTCCAATGAAGCAGAAACTTCCACTTCCGAGGAAGAAAGCACCGTAATCGTGGCGGAAAATCCCACCGACGTCAACACAGAGGAGGGTGAAGAATGAGCAAGACTACCCATTGGGTGTGCTCCTGCGGAAGGGTTAACGGTCTGGGCAAATTGAAATGCCCTGTCTGCGGCAACGACCTGCCGAGGTCGGTTTGCAAGCAGATTTACAAGGAAGAGCTTACCCTCCAACGGGAAAATCACCGCCGCAGAGTTTGCGAAAAGCACAGTCGGTTCTGGCAGAGAAACACCCGAAAGTTTCGTATTGCCCGTACCGCCTGCGGTGTGTTCAGCTATCTGCTTGTGGCGGTGTTTATCGCTTCCTTTTATGGACACAGCTACAGCTTAAGAATGGACGATCTGGAATACCGTTGTGAGGAGATAGGTGCTTTTGCCTCCCACAGGGCAGAAGGCATAGAGCTTCAACAGCGTGAAGAAGAGGTTGAAATAACCGTCTTTAAGCGCGCGGAACAGATCTCCGCAGAAGAGATAAACAAAAATCTCAAAGACCTGGCTGAGCTGATAAATGACAGAATAGACCAAATTTCGGATGCAAAGGAGAAAATATTAGATTATGTCCGTTGATAACATCAAATTAATTATTGCCGCTGTCGCCTCGGTTATAGGCGTCATCTCTGTGCTTCTTGTTTGGATTTACGCATTGGAAGCAAAAAAGGGCGTAGCCGTTTTGGATTATTACAGCTATAAACGCTTTGTAAATGTAACCTATACCTTTTTCGTTCTTATGTCTGCCGTGGTTTGGTTTTCCACCACTGCGGCCGACATGCTTCTGGTATGGGCATATCTGGGCAGTACCGTGCTCTGGCTTATTTCCGGCGTTGCCATTTTTATCATATCCGTTTTTGTTAACAATACGGACAGCAAAAAGAAAATGCGCTCCACACTTATTTCCTGCCTTATAAAAACCTTTATTTCGGCATTGATTCTTCTCTTTATTGCCTAAAAAGGGGATGGATTATTATGAAGATAAGCGATAATGCGGTACTGCGCTATGCAGTCCCCTTCTATTTCGAATCGTCGGCCGATATTTCGGGCAAGGGTAACGAATATGTCACCCTTTGCAACAAGCTGAAATCGGATAATAAAAATTGGACCCCCGACCGTTGGGAAAAGGGTGAGAGAGATACTTTCGAGTATCTCTATCGTTCTTTGTTCTACCAAGCCGAGGATTGTCATATTGGCAGCGGCTGGCGTTACAGTATGCCCGACAATTTAAAGCATTTCCGCTATTATCCCAACCCAAAGGACGGCGAAAGCTTCTATGAATTTGGCTTGAAGGAGGCAGGGCTCTGCCTTTTCCGCACAAATGTGGGGATTTTGTGGTATGAAATAGCTTTCCCCAAGCTACCCGGAGAAAAGCGTTTGGGTAAAAAGCCCGAGCTGCTTGATGTGGATTTTATAGAGGATTTTCAAAACCGCTTTAAGGAGCTCAACTACCGCCACAACAAGTATTTCAAGCTGTTTTCAAAAGAAAATAACGAAGAAACAGTTCTTGTGATGGGAGATTTTGTCCACGACCTGCTTATGAGCATTTCCAAGGATATACACTATCTCAACGGCGAAAGAAGAGGCGATGACGACGGAGAACGTCCCGATAAAGCGCTTATCTTTAATTATGCCCTTATCAAGGGCAGTGAATACGATGAGAGCTTACTGCACAAATACGCTTTTGCGCTGGCCAACGGCTACAACGCCCGTTACCGTATGCCAAAGGACAGCGAAAGAGATTTTGTGGAGGCCTTTTCCGAGACCTGCTGGTATGCCTCCCGAGGAGGATGCGGCTATTTTGCCTATGTGAACGAGAATGAGGAAAACAGCTTTTTTGAGAGTGTGCTTCCTCAGCGCATAAGGGGAGATTACTTCTTTATGTATATTCTTGCCCTTTA
>JAZSDB010000155.1:0-1657 GCA_045530975.1 Eubacteriales bacterium | reverse complement strand
AGGGAAATTACGGCATATATCTTCAATTTTTTCACCCGTATTACCCCTTGCGATTGAAGCACCGCCACAGCCCGAGCAATTGGAATGAACGAAACGGAAGCGGTGATCAAAAGCACCTGCAACAAGTGCGGTTTTTCCGAGCCTTGAATGGCCGCAAACGGCGGCTCTCGTCATGTCAAGACGAGGCTCGGTTTCGGCATAATCAAGACACCTTGAAGCCGCCCACGCCCACATAGCGATTTTTCCCGGGTCGGTAGCGTTTCTCGTGCCGTCGGGATAAAAAATACCTGCAAGACCGTCTGTAAAATCACCGTTATCGGAGGTAACGTCCTTGAAATACAGATTAAATGCGGCAAAGCCGTTATCAAGAATTTCCTCCGCAGGGAAATAGAAATTGGGAATATTTTTTTCAAAATTGATATTCACGAAAAACGGAAAAGGCCCCTCGCCCTCGGGCAGCATAAGAACTGTGGGGAAAGTAAAATCTCTGCCGTTTATGGTGCATCCTACGGCAATTTCCCAGAGCTTACCCTTTCCTGCAAAAATATTATCGTTACGAAGCTGTGTTTTTGCAAAGCTTATCTTTTCGGGAGGGGAAGGCATAAAGCCGTATTCCTCTCTCTGAATAATTTCAAGCATTTCCTCCCTTGACAAAAGCTGTGGGAGTTTTCTTTTTTCAATCAAAGCTTTCACGGTATAAAACCTCCTCGTGTGCTTTTTTGCTTAAAAGCTGTATTCCGAAATAAATTTTCCGATATCCGGACCGCCCGGATGGATATCATAGCCCTGCCAGCCTAAAACCATATTTTCCGAAGGTATCACCATCAGGTTCTGGCCGTTCATTCCGCCCTTGCTGTAAGCATCTTTTATGCCGTTGGGAGCAAATTCATAACGTCTTTCAAGCACCTTTTCAACCCATTTTTCAGAAACAATGCGCTTCCCGTGATACATACCCTTATTAAGATACACACCGCCCAGCTTTACCATATCGTCGCTTCTTATATAGAGTGCGGTGGCGCCTATTGCGTGCCCCTGCGGACAGCAGCTCCAGGCGGCTTCACGGAAGCCTAAAGGAAGAAAAATATTCTCCCAGCAAAAAGCAAATAACGGCTTCCCTGCCCTTTTGTTGACGATACGGGAAAGAACATAATAACCTGCATCACTGTAATGTCTTTCGGTGTCGGGTGGACAAATCCATTTTTTGAGCATTATCTCCTTAAGATAATCGGGGTCATACTTTGAAGCATCAAAAACATCGGTGTCAAAGCCTCCGGGGCAGCCTATCATATGACGCATAAGCATATCAACCGTTGTTTCTTCCCAGTATTTATCATAGCCTTCGGGACATTCGTCCCCTAAAATATCCGCAACCGTTTCATCAACCGAAAGAAGTCCTCTGTCACACAAAATTCCCGTTGCCGTAACAGTGTATACTTTTGATACGGAATATATATTTTGACAGGCATTGTTTTCGGCAATTTCCACCCTCTCGGGCTCACCGTCACCTACCATTGCGGCAACGGAAAAAACTCTGCCGTTGTTGTCTTTTATAAATTTCGCAAAATCCTCTAAAAACTTACTCATAATATCGGATTCCTTTCCAATGCACCTGTTATTTCAATACCATATAACCGCAAACGGGCAAAAGAATTTCGCC
>JAZSDB010000032.1:0-3066 GCA_045530975.1 Eubacteriales bacterium | reverse complement strand
GGCAATCTACGATTCCGCCGAAACCGGCAAGGAAATTGTAATAGGAGAATAATATGAAAAGTAGAGCAAAAGCTGCACTTGATATACTTTTAAGTATGGTAATCGGACTATGGATAGGTGTATTGATTGCAGATATGCTTTTGCCGATGGTGTTGACACTCTGTGATATCAACGGAGTTGCCATTGAAGTGGTACGAATAGTAGGATATATTTTAATAGTTCCTATAGTGTTGTATAAAAGAACCCATCGTGCAACACATAAATCAACTCTTACATACAAAATTCGTGAATTTAAACCTGTTGATATTTTAACACCGATCGGAATATCCTTAGCGTTACATATGATTCTTTGTTTTGTCTTTAAATTTGCTATGTATATGGCAGGGGCAGGACACCATTTGGCGCAATTGATTTTTACGGTTAACAACCCGGACATTACTATAATTACCGGCTATGAAGTGCCAACATCATTGTATGCTGTTTGCACACTAGCTACATATATTTTTTATACCGTTGCTGTTTTTCTGAGTTATAAGTCAGGATTTGATAAAGGGAAAACTATTCTTAAAGAACATGAGGAAGACCGAAAATGAAAAGTTGTATAAGCACATATAGTTATTACCGCTTGTATGTCGAGAGCGATTTTACCCGCTTTGATGCAATAGATAAAACCAAGGAATTGGGCTGTGCAGGCATTGAATTGGTGCTTGATGATACTACTCCCGATGGCTCCACTCCCCGTGAGCATGCACTTGCCTTGACCGCGCACGCCAAGAAGGTTGGCTTGGAGGTGCCTATTTATACCACAAGCGCAAACTTCTTTGTGCCCGACCCCGAAAGGGAAGTGGAACGTGTGTGCAAGCATATCGATATTGCCTCTGAATGCGGTATTCCTTTGCTTCGCCACGATGTAACCTATAGCTATTATCAGGGCTACGAGGGCGTAAAAACCTATAAAAAGGTAATAGAAGCCGTTGCACCCTATATTTCTCAGGTTGCGGATTATGCAAAAAGCAAAAACGTAACAACCTGCTCCGAAAATCACGGCAGATTGATGCAGGATAGCGACAGAATGCTGGAGCTTTTCGATGCAGTTAATAATAAAAACTATGGATTTCTTTGTGATATAGGCAACTTTGGCGGTGTTGATGAGGATTGCTCTACCGCAGTTTCCCGCCTTCTCGACCTTATTGTGCACGTTCACGCCAAGGATTGCTTCACCCGCTCCGGTATGTCTTATAACCCCGGCAGGGGATTTGGAGTTTCCCGTTCGGGCAATTACCGCCGTGCAACCATTTTCGGCCACGGTGATGTTCCTTCCTTCCAGATTTTGAATGCTATCAAAAATTCCGGATATGACGGATTTGTTTCCATCGAGTTTGAGGGAATGGAATCGGTAATGGATGGCGTTTCCATCGGTGCAGAAAACCTTAATAGAATGATATTTGATTTGCAGGGAAGATAATATGCAAATAATAAAGGGCAAGGTGCTCATTGATTCTGAGTTTAAAAATGCCAATATTACCATCGATAACGAGGTAATATCCGCAATCGGCGAGGATATAAAATCAACAGGTTACTTCGATGCCGAGGGTTTGTATGTTATCCCCGGTTTTATAGATACACATATACACGGCTGTGTGGGTGTTGAATTTGCATCCTCGGATGAGGATTTTTCAAGGGCATCTCAATGGCTTGCATCCGAGGGCGTAACCGGCTATGCCGCAACAATACGTGCAATGACTCCCCAACGGGTAATAGCCGCAATTAAAAATATTCTCCGTGAAAAGGAAAAAACTCCCAAAGGCGCAAAGGTTTTGGGTATAAATCTGGAGGGCCCCTTTGTGTCCACCGTCAAAAGTGGAGTAATGAATCCTCCCGATGTTCAATGCGCACCCGCTACGGTGGCCTCTTTCGCGCAGGAAAGCGATGGTTTTGTTAAGCTGATGACAATGGCGCCCGAAAGGGAAAATGCTCTTGAAACAGCAATAACGGCGTCTGAAGCAGGCATAAAAGTGTCTATCGGCCATACTGATGCTACCTATGACGAAACAATGACCTTTATTGATAACGGTGTCGGACGAGCCACCCATATTTTCAATGCAATGCGCCCCCTTTCTCATAGAGAAACAGGCGTGCTCGGTGCAGTGCTCACCGATAACCGTGTGAACTGCGAAATGATCTGCGATTTTGTTCACCTGGATAAGCCCGCTATGGAAATTGTATATCGCTTGAAGGGGGCCGATAATATTACTCTGGTAAGCGATACCGGCTTTATGTCGGGCTTGGGCGATGGCGAATATATTGTTGATGGCAGAAAGCGCATTGTAAAGGATGGCGTATGCCGTAATGAGCAGGGAAGAATAGCAGGCAGCTGTGTTTCCATGCTGGCAGGCGCCAAAAATCTTCTCTCAATGGGTGTTCCTCTGAAAGAAATTTCAGTTATGGCATCGTTGAATCCCGCAAAAGCACTGGGAATAGAAAATGAAACAGGTACTATTGCCGTAAATAAAAAAGCAGACCTGCTTATCTGCGATGAAAAACTAAATGTAAGGGCTGTTTTTGTAAACGGCAGGAGGATTGTATGAAATACAGAATAGGCGTCGATATCGGCGGTATGAGCGTCAAGATTGGTGTTGTTGACAGCGAATTCAATGTTGCCGAAAAGCATCGCTTCGCAACAGGTCCCAAGGTGACGGTGGATTTTATTGTAAACGGCATAGTAGAGATTTGCCGTAAGCTTTGTGATAAATATCCCATAGAATCTATCGGCATCGGCTCTCCCGGACGTGTAGATGCTCAAAAGGGTGTTGTTGTTCGAGCAGGTAATCTGCCTTTTCGCAATGAACCCCTTGCCGAAAAAATCAATACAGCGTTGGGTGTACCCACATATATCGAAAATGATGGCTCCTGCGCCCTTATCGGTGAGGTTGCCGCAGGCGTTTGTAAGGGCTGCACCGATGCTGTAATTATTACTATCGGTACAGGTATAGGCGGAGCTATTGTTCTTAACGGCAAATTGGTCCGTGGAGCAAAATGCGGCGCAGGTGAATTGGGACATTTTGT
>JAZSDB010000072.1:0-1779 GCA_045530975.1 Eubacteriales bacterium | reverse complement strand
CGTGAATTTATGCTGGACCTTATCACCACCGCACCCAGCGTTATTTATGAAATTCACAAAACCAACGGCGAAACCGTTTACATCGACAACCCCACCAATTATCCCGACCCTGCCACCATCGAAACGGCCTGCGAGCCCTTTGTGGAGGCATCTATAATCACCCCCACCGATTACGTGGGCACCATTATGCAGCTCTGCAACGACCGCAGAGGTGAATATCTGGATATGAAGTATATCGACACCACCCGTGCCGAGCTTCATTATCTCCTTCCCTTAAACGAAATTGTCTACGATTTCTTCGATTCCCTTAAATCCCGCAGCAAGGGCTATGCCTCCCTTGACTATGAATTCAAGGATTACCGTCCCTCCAAGCTTTCCAAGCTGGACATATTGCTCAACGGCGACATTGTGGACGCTCTTTCCTTTATCATCCATTCCGACCGTGCCTACGCCCGTGCAAGGCGCATCTGCGAAAAGCTGAAGGACAACATCCCCCGCCAGCACTGCGAAATTCGCGTGCAGGCGGCCATCGGCGGCAAAATTATCGCCCGTGAAACGGTAAAGGCAATGCGCAAGGACGTCCTTGCCAAGTGCTACGGCGGTGACATCACCCGTAAGAAGAAGCTTCTGGAAAAGCAGAAGGAAGGCAAGAAGCGTATGAGGACCCTGGGCACGGTAGAAGTACCGCAGGAGGCCTTTATGGCGGTATTGAAGTACGATGACGAATAGTCTGTCACTATATTTTCACATCCCCTTTTGTCTGAAAAAATGCAATTACTGCGCCTTTTATTCCCTGCCCTGCCAGGAGGATGAGGTAAAAGAAGCTTACTGCAATGCCCTTTTGCGCCAGATTTCCTTTCTGAAAACCGACAAGGAAATCCAAACGGTTTACTTCGGCGGCGGCACCCCTCCCCTTTTGGGTATTGACCGTCTGTGCCGATTACTTTCGGCGGTAAAAAGCCAATTCACCCTTGCAAAGGACTGCGAAATAACCTTGGAGGTAAACCCTGCCACGGTGGATTTTCACGGTCTTTCCCTACTGCGAAGGGCGGGCTTTAACCGTTTATCGGTGGGCATTCAATCGGCAGACGACAAAGTTCTTAATTTTCTCGGCAGGGCCCACAGCTTTGCCCAGGCAAGGCAAGCCATCGCAGACGGGCGCAAGGCGGGCTTTAAAAACATCAGCGCCGACATCATTTTCGCCCTGCCCAACACATCCACAAGCTCTCTGCGGTACAGCATTGAGAACATTATGTCAACCAATGTTGACCACATTTCCGCCTATTCTCTGCAATTGGAGGAGGGCACGCCCCTTTACCAAAGCAGGGATGGTCTTCATTTCCCCGAGGAGGACGTGGAGGAGGAGCAGTACAATCTCCTTTGCGACATGCTGGCAGAGGGCGGTTACCGTCACTACGAGGTTTCATCCTTCGGCAGGGACGGGTTCCAATCGAGGCACAACCTCAATTATTGGCGCAGAGGTGAATATTTCGGTTTTGGCGCAGGTGCCCATTCCTTTTACAATGGCAAGCGCTTTTCCGCACCCGACGACATAAAGCATTTTATAGAAAAAAGCGCCCTTTCGCTCCTTGCCCCCACCGATTTTTACACAGCGCCCCACATCTCGCCCGACGAGGCGGAGGAGGAGCGCATTATGCTGGGGCTACGGACCTCTAACGGCGCAGAGATACCCCAAAAAGCCCACTCTATTGCAGAAAAAATCGCAAATTTGGGCTACGGAACCTTCCAAAAGGGCGTTCTCGCCCTCAACAGCCGTGG
>JAZSDB010000103.1:0-11848 GCA_045530975.1 Eubacteriales bacterium | reverse complement strand
CTTGGCCTCCGACTTTGTAAACTCCGGTGTAATGACCTTGAACCAGACAGTAGGACTTATAATGGGTTCCAACATCGGTACTACCCTTACCGCCTGGCTCACCTCCCTTGTAGGTATCGAGAGCAGCGGCGGATTCAGCTTTACCGATCTTTTGAAGCCCGCTAATTTTTCTCTTATCTTTGCGTTGTTGGGCGTTTTGTTCGTAATGGGCAAAAACAAGAAGCGCAAGGATATCGGCTTTATCATCGTTGGCTTCGCTGTACTTATGTGCGGTATGGGATTTATGGGAGATTCCATGAGCGGATTGAAGGAAAGTCCCGAATTCCGTGATCTTCTTACAGTTTTCGACAACCCTGTATTCGGCGTTATCATCGGTGCTGTGGTTACCGGCATTATCCAAAGCTCTGCCGCATCGGTTGCTATTTTGCAGTCGCTTTGCGTATCTGCGGCAGTATTTGAGGTTTCGGGCGGTCTTACCTTCGGTATGGCTTTGCCTATAATTATGGGTCAGAACATTGGTACCTGTGTAACCGCACTGATTTCCAGCTTTGGCGTTAACAGAAATGCAAAGCGTGTGGCCGTGGTTCACATGTCCTTCAACATTATCGGTACCGTTGTTTGCTTATTGGCATTCTATGGCCTCCACTGGATATTCGATTTCTCCTTCTTACTTGACAGACGCATCGATGCATTCGGCATAGCAGTATGCCATATGTGCTTTAACGTTTTAACAACATTAATACTGCTTCCCTTCTCCAATGCACTGGTTAAGCTGGCGTACAAAGTTATCCGTGACAAGGAAAACGAAAAGGAAAATAAAATTCTTTTGGACGAAAGATTGCTTGCTACTCCCGCTGTTGCAGTTGCACACTGCAACACCCTCACCATCAAAATGAGCGGCATTGCAAAGGAAACCATGCTCAAGTCCATAGATATTCTCGATAAATACGATGATGACCTTGCCGTTGAAATCGAAGATGGCGAAGGTATTGTTGACAGATACGAGGACGAGCTTGGCACCTATCTTGTTAAGCTTTCCAGCGACGATCTGACAACACGTGACTCTCAAAGTGTTTCCACAATGCTTCACTCTATCGGCAACTTCGAACGTATAAGCGACCACGCCGTAGAGGTTCTGCGCACAGCTCAGGAGCTTAACGAAAAGAAGCTTTCCTTCTCCTCCGAAGCGCAGAAAGAGGTTAAGATTCTTGCCGACGCTATCCGTGAAATTGTTGAAATCACTTCTGTTGCCTTTGAAAACGGCGACACCGAGCTGGCAAGAAAGGTAGAGCCCCTTGAACAGGTTATTGACGGTCTGGCCGTACAGATGCGTGCCAACCACATACTGAGACTTCAGGCAGGCACCTGCACCATCGAGCTTGGCTTTATACTGTCCGACCTTATTAACGGTATGGAGCGTGTATCCGACCACTGCTCCAACATTGCAGTTGCTTTGATTGAGGTTTCCGAGGGCTCATTTGATACCCACAAGTATCTTAACGGCATCAAGAGCGGCGACGACAAGCAATTCCTTCAGGATTACGAGGCATTCAAAGCAAAATACGCTCTGGCATAAAATAAAAATACCACGCTTCCAAAAACGGAAGCGTGGTTTTATTTATATTACAACAATATTCAGATACCGAAGAAGGCCTTTGATGCCTTATACATTTCGTAAATATCGTATTTGGAGGCAAGCTCGGTTACGGCATGCATAGAAAGAAGGGGCACACCGCAATCAATAACTTCTATGCCGTATTTGGCTATTTCGACAGAAACGGTGCCTGCGCCGCCCTGGTCAACCTTACCGTATTCTCCCACCTGCCATACTACGCCGTTCTTATTAAAAGCGGAAACCAGCTTATACATAGTTTCGGCAGAGGCATCGGAGCATTCGCTTTTACCTCTGGCACCGCTATACTTACTGATAACCACACCACGGTTGATATATGCGGAATTGGATGCATCGTAGGCATCTGCAAAGCAGGGATCGTAGGCGCCGCCAACATCTGCAGAAAGGCAGATGCTATTCTCCTTGCAGGAAAGATAATCTGCGCTCTGAGATTGGCACAAAGAACGGATAAAATCATAAAAACGCTCACAGCCCAAGCCGGTTATACCAAAGGAGCCGATTTCCTCTTTATCCGCCAAGAAAACAATAGAGGTATATTCGGGAATATCGGAATCCAGCAAAGCACGGAGGGCAGGATAGGCGCAAACTCTGTCATCGTGGCCGTAGGCGGCAATCATAGATCGGTCAAAGCCAACCTCACGGGACATAATTGCAGGAACTGCAGTAAGCTCGGCAGTAATAAGGTCGTCCTCGGTTATGCCGTATTTATCATTAAGAATAGAGAGAATTTTCAACTTAACACCGCCATCGTTATCGATGGGCAGAGAGCCGTTAATAATATTAAGACCTTCACCGGTGATAACCTCAGAGGCGGGCTTGCTCATTTGTTCCTTGCCGATATGGGGCATAAGATCACTGATATAAAATACGGGCTCATCAACAGCAGCTCCGATATTTATATCGATTTTCATACCGTCCTTACGGTAAACCACACCGTGCAATTCCAGAGGAACGGCCGTCCACTGATATTTCTTTATACCGCCGTAATAATGGGTTTTGAAATAACCCAGACCGCCTGCCTCATAGAGGGGCTGAGGTTTAAGATCAAGACGGGGTGAATCGATATGAGAGGCGATAATTCTGCAACCCTCATCAAGGGGCTTTTTACCGATACGGGCAAGCATCACGCTCTTTCCGTGGTTTACATAACATACCGCATCGCCTGCCTGAAGCTTTCTATCCTTATTATACAGCCCGAATCCCTTGGCCAAGGCCTCTCCCTCGGCAAAATCGGCACATTTTCTCTCGGTCTTACAGCTATCGATAAAATGACGGTAATCCCTTATAAACTCTTCTACTTTTTCCAATTCGCCGTAGCTATCGGGAATGGAATATTTTACTTTTTTCTGCAAAGATTCTGCTTGTGTTCTATCCACTTTTATTCTCCGTAATAAATATCTTTATATCGTTCCCAAGCGTGGGAAACTTTGTTTACATAATTACTTGTTTCTTCTATCGGTATTTTTTTTAAGCTTATACCGTCATCGGTATAACTTTCATCCTCCAGCCAGCCGCTCACTCTGCCGTGGCCTGCATTATATGCCGCAAGAGCGGTATTCCAATCTCCGAATTTATCATAGAGATATCTGAGGTAGCAGGTACCGTATTTTATATTGGTTTCAGGGTCCAAAATATAGCCCGTGGGCTCCTTCTCGCCCAATTTTTGGGAAAGCCATGTCATAGTTTCGGGGATTAACTGCATCAGTCCGTTAGCTCCTGCGCTTGACACCGCACTCGCATCGAAATTACTTTCGGTATGTATTACCGCATAGACAAGGGCTTCGGGCACATCAAATTCCTCTGCATACTTTTCCACAAAAGCTTCGTATTTCTTGGGGTAGAGCTTTTGCTCGAGAAGAGGCAACACGCCCACTGCCACGACAGCAAAAATCACCAAAAGGATCGTACATACAGCAAGGCGTTTACTCATTCTTCTCATACCCTGCCCTCCTTAATATCGGAGATAACATCCAAGGAATGCTTTATAAAATCCTCGGCGGTGCTTTCATTTGCGATTACAATATGGCATTTTTCCTGCAGTACCGCAGATGACAGCTGATTTTTTATACGGTCTTCCGCCTCACGAACGCTTATACCGTCCCTTTCCACAATACGCTTGATACAGATTTCATCGGTAGCGATGATACCTACAACAATGTGGCATATATCGGACAGATTGCTTTCAAACAGAAGAGGGGCGTCCAGCAATACTATATCATCATCGCCGTACCGTGAGATTATATCCTTCACCTCTGCGGTAATATGTCTGTGGGTAATTGTATTCAGTAAATTCAATTTTTCCTTATCGTTAAAGACGACAGGGCCCAGATATGCTCTGTTAAGAGCATTGTTTGCTATAGCTTTTTCGCCGAAATTTTCGGCGATTTCCAGCAGGCATGGGGACGGATGAGAAACGAGATTTGCATAAACTCCGTCACAATCAATAACCTTAAAGCCCTCTTTTTCGGCAAGAGAACGGAAAAAGCTTTTGCCGCTTCCGCTTCTGCCGCAAAGACCGATTATTCGCATTTACCCAGCACCTCCTCCACCAATTTCACGGGGAAAGAGCCGGCACGAAGTATTTTAGGGGTATCGCCCACCAGTGAAACGATAGTAGATTCCAGACCGTATTCGCACTGACCTCCGTCGGCGATAACATCGGCTATATCCATAACCGATGCCAGCTGTTCCGAGGAAACCGCGCTTTTACATCCCGAAATATTGGCGCTTGTGGCGGCAATGGGCCTGCCAAAGGCCTTTGAAAGCTCTATAAAAAACTCATTGGAGGGAAATCTAAGCCCCACGGTATCCCCCTCGGACACAGCGACAGAGGGCAGGCAGGGCTTGCGCTTCACAACCAGAGTGAGGGGGCCCGGTGTATATTTTGAGATAAGCTCACGGGTTTTATCATCGAGCACGGCTATGCTTTCTGCCATTTCAAGCCCGTGGATATGCATTAACAAAGGTTTATCCAAGGGGCGCTGTTTCTTTTCATAAAGAGATTGCAAAGCAGCTTCATTAAAAGCATCCGCACCGATACCGTAAACCGTTTCGGTGGGAAATACGGCAAGACCTCCGTTATCAAGGACTATTGCAACCCTCTCGGCCATTTCTCTTTGATTATTTTTATTGATGCAAAGGAGCTTTTCACTCACTATTATCACCTCACATCGGTCATTATAACACAAAACCTTTAAATTTTCCATAGTTTACCGAAAAAAACTATTGAATACCGACGTTTTCTTTGGTATACTTATTTAGAATATAGTTTTTTGGAGACAAAAATGCCTATTAAAATACCTATGTCGCTTCCTGCGGCAGATTCTCTGATAAAAGAAAATATTTTTGTAATGGATGAATCCCGTGCCATTAAGCAGGATATTCGTCCTTTGAAAATTGCAATAATGAATTTGATGCCCACCAAAATTGTGACCGAAACGCAATTCTTGAGATTGCTTTCCAACACTCCTCTTCAGCTGGACATCACTCTGTTGAATACCGCATCCCATTGCTCCAAAAACACACCCAAGGAGCATCTTTCCGCCTTTTACAAAACCTTTGACGAGGTAAAAAATGAAAAGTTTGACGGATTGATTATTACAGGCGCACCTGTGGAATCTTTGGAATTTTCCGATGTGGATTATTGGCAGGAGCTGTGTGATCTGGTGGATTGGGCTCACAAAAACGTTTACTCCACCCTTTATGTTTGCTGGGGTGCCTTTGCAGGGCTTTACATCAACCACGGTATCCCCAAGTACAAGCTGGACAAAAAGCTTTCGGGTGTATTCAGGCACAATACACTCATACCCGAAAATCCTCTTGTCCGTGGATTTAACAACAAATTCTCGGCACCTCATTCCCGCTATTCCGGTGTGAAGCGAGAGGATATAGAGAGAATTGACGATCTTTTAATTCTTGCCGAATCCGAGGAGGCGGGAGTTTACCTTGTAGCCAACAAAAACGGCAGAGAGGTATTTATAACCGGTCACAGTGAATATGATTTTGACACCCTAAAAAACGAATATGAGCGTGATGTATTGAAAGGGATTTCTCCCGATGTGCCCAAGCATTACTTCCCCGATGATGACCCTACCCAAATACCTATAAACACCTGGAAGGCGCACGCTCACTTGCTTTATTCCAACTGGTTGAACTATTTTGTTTATCAAAATACGCCTTACGACCTTAACGAAATGCTTTTTTGATATTGGTTTGAATAGATTATTGCTTAATCTACGGAGGTTTAAATGTCTGCTACAGAAATGATCAGAAGCAGGTTCAAGTTTGACAAAAACAGTCCTTGGCACTTTTACCGCAAGGTGCTGTTGTGGTCCTTTGTGCTTTCGGCCTGCATTACCATACCCTTTATTATAGTGGAATTTGTAAAAACCGGATCGGCCATATTCCTTTACTACGGTGACTATAATGCGCAACAGCTTCCTTTTTACGAGCACTGTGTACGAATGGTGCAGGAGGGTAGCTTTGGTTGGGACTGGGTTACCGATTTGGGCTCTAATTTCATCGGCAGCTATTCCTACTATATGCTGGGAAGCCCCTTTTTCTGGGTAATGTGTCCCTTCCCTGCCACATGGGCGCCTTATCTGATGGCTCCTATGTTTATGCTGAAATATATTGTTGCCGCAATTTTGGCCTATGCTTACATTCAAAGATTTGTTCGCAACAAGAATTATGCGGTTATAGGTGCTTTGCTGTACTCCTTCTCGGGATTTCAGATTTACAACACCTTCTTTAACCAGTTCCACGATGTAGTGGCCTTCTTCCCTCTGATTTTGATTGGTATGGAGGAATTGGTGCAGAACAACCGCAGAGGTTTGTTTGCCATAGCAGTTGCAATTAACGCTATGATAAACTACTTTATGTTCGCAGGTCAGGTTGTTTTCTGTGTAATTTACTTCCTTTTCAGATTATCCACAAAATCCTTTAACATAACCATCGGTAAATTTATTAGCTTGGCTGTTGAAGCGGTTCTTGGCTTTATGATGGCAATGTTTATATTCCTGCCGGGTGCTTACGCCTTGATGGGCAACGACCGTATTGACAGTTCCTACACCGGCACCATTTCAAAGGGCTTTGAGCATTTGAAAAACGACGATTGGGATAAGGCATGGCAACAGTTCAGAAAGCTCTTTGTCTGGAGAAACAGCGGTGAATTCTATTGGCAGAGATACGGACAGATTTTTGAATCCTATTTCTTCCCGCCCGATATTCCTTCCCGTGTAAACTTCTTTAACGGTCACGCCACCAGATGGGCTTCTATTTCCACCTATCTGCCCCTCTTCTCGTTAAGCGGTGTATTGGCTTTCTTTACCGTAAAGAAGCGCACCTGGCTGAAGGCATTGATAGTCTTCCTTACCATTTGCTCCTTTGTTCCCATTCTGAACAGTATGTTCTTCCTCTTCAATTCGTCCTATTACGCCCGTTGGCTCTATCTCTTTGTTTTGATGCTAGCGCTTGCTACATCAATTGCTTTGGACGATAACAGAACCAAGTGGAAGGTTCCCAATGCTATTTTGATATTCATTATGACCGCAGTGGTTGTTCCCCTTGGCCTGATATGGCACGAGGACGGAGATGAAATGAAGCTGGGTTATCCTCCCTACCGTTTCCGTTTCTGGCTATACACCGCCATTGCCATTACCGGTGTTATTCTCACCGCTTATATCATTCGCCGTTTCAGAGGCACAAAGCTTTTCGAAAGAGCGGTTTTGATAGGTGTGGCAGGTATGACGGTATTTTACGGCTGTGTTCACATCACCAACGGCAAGCAACATTCACAGACCAGCTCCTTTATGGTTGATCAATGTATTGAGGGCACCATAGTGCTGCCCGACCCGCATGAGGAATTTTTCCGTATTGACCAATACAAGGGCTCAAATATTTCCACCATAGATAACCTCGGTATTTATTGGAATTACCCCACCATACAAAACTTCCACACCATTGTTCCTCCTTCCATAATGGATTTCTATGATTGCATCGGCATTCGACGCTCAGTAGGTTCCAGAACGGACAGCTCGGTTTACGGTGTGAGAGCATTCCTTTCGGTAAGATTTTCCGTTATTGAATCGGCAAAGAACAGCAAAACCGTTTCTCAGCAGGTTACCAATCCCGAAACCGGCAAGATGGAAAATGTGAAGAAAAAGGTTGAGGCCCACAACACCTTCGGCTTTGAAAAATACGATACTCAGAACGGTTACGACATTTACGAAAACAAGTACTATATACCCATGGGCTTTGCTTACAGTGAATTCATGACCGAAAGTGACTTTGAAAAGGCATACAGCGATAACCAGCGCGCACCCCTGCTTTGTAAGTATTTGGTTGTACCCGATGATATGGCCGAATATTACGAGCAGTTTATGACAAAAGTCACACCCGATAAAAAGGCGGCATCCAACACCGGCACCTACGAAAAAGCAGTGGCAGAGCGCAAAACAATGTGCTGTGATGATTTCACCTATTCCAGCGATGGATTTGAAGCGCACATTAATCTTGATAAGCCCTCCATTGTTTACTTCAGCGTACCCCACGAGGAATACGGCTGGACCGCATCCGTAAACGGCAAGGAGACCGACGTTTTGGAGGTTACCTACGGATTTATGGCGGTAGAGTGCCCCGCAGGTGAATCCACCATCAGATTTGATTACAACACACCCGGATTTGTAGTACCCTGCACCGTTACCGTAGGGGATTACGACATTGCACTTCCCGGCGGTGTTTGGATTTCTCTGACTGCCCTGGCAATTTATATCTGCTATATGCTCTTCTTTATGCTTTACAAAAAGCAGAAGGCAGATACAAAGTTCTTTAGCTTTGAATACTTTGATAACTGCGGTGGCGATTTGAAGAACAGCTCTGCAGATGAATACACCGAGGAAAGCTTTACGGCAGTTAAGATTGCCGACAGCGATGTAGTTTCAGAGGATGCGCCAAAGGAAGCCACGGAAGAAAGCATCGACCAAAATGAAAGCACAGCGCTTTAATTATTGATACACATATAAGAAAAACCACGGAACCTGAATTCCGTGGTTTTTTGTTTGGTATTTAGTAATTATTTACAACCCTTATCGCAGGTCTTATGGTCGCAGTTACAGCGGTCGTTGCAACGGTCATTATTACGGAACTGGTTTTCGGCATAGGGGTAAAATTCGTTTACAGGGAACTGCATTTTTCCGAAAACAGAGCAGGGGTCATCGTTATCGCAGGGCTTGCTGTCCTTTTCGGGCAGGCAAAACTGAGCGGCGGGAAGCATAAGCTGAACACGGCGCTCCATACGGATAACCGAGAACACACCGATGGAGATATACACGTTATTGAAGCCAACATCATCAACAAAGCATCCGTCGAAGCGGGAGCGGATAAGCTCGGGGATTGCATCGACACACATACAGCAATTTCCGAACTTGCGCTGACGCTCTACCAGCTTACTGTCAAGACAGATGGGCTGTGCAACCTCTACAACCACAGTAGGCAACGTGGGCTCGGTATCGCAGCGAAGGTCACGTTCATCGAAGCAAAAGCTGTTATTTTCGGGATTCGATGTGAAAACAGAGACATTCTTTTCGCTGCCGAAAAGTATAATTTTCTTATCAAATGCACATAGTCCCTTTACCTCCTGCACTCTGCCGCCGCAAACGCAAACCTCCAGAGTTACACAGAAATAATAGCGTACAGTAACCTGATAAAATCCCTTATTGAAGGGCACCGGCTCGATATTTATGCCCGTATTGATTACCTCAACACATTTGCATCTGATTGCGCTGGCTTTATCTACAATTTCCTGAGCGTTATCGCAAAGGTGAACGCGCACATCCTCCAAGCAGTCCTTATCTCTTGCAGAATCGAAGATTTTATCAACGCTGACACAGCACATGGGCTCGTGTTTACCGCAGAGACCGCCAAAGGTATTGTTTCTTTCTACCATTGAATATTCCTCCTTGTACGTTTAGATAATACCATATATTGTGTATTTCTTTGTTGATATTATCAATAATAGTCTATGCAACAGCATCTTATTGGTGAATTATTGTATAAAAGTGCTATTTACAAAAATTGACACAACTGATATATTATCATCGAGGTGATACGAAATAGAACGCAAAAATTCTTCAAAAATCGCTATTCTTGCTCTCGCCCTTATAATAATGATTGCATTTACCTTTGCAGCAGTACAGGTTATTCTTTGGCAGAGCGCTGATATATCGGTGAACATCGTCAGCAACAGCGACGAGGGCACCAAAGAGGTTTCCATTTCTGTGCTTAACACAGCAGGAGCCACCCTTCTGTTTTACGAAAACGATCAGGTTAGCGGAAAGATCGAATATTTATCGGAAGACGGTTGGGTTGAATATTGTGATGTTTGTTATACCGCAGGTAATGTACAGGCGGTTTCTCCCGAATACGGCGGGGTGTTTGCAGAGCTTTCCCCCGGGGAGGATTGGAAGGTTACCATTCCCGAAGAAAAGGTTGGCGGAATGCAGAACGGTACCTACCGTATTAAAATGACCTATATTACCGAAAACAATTATAACAAATATCTTAAGGTTGCTTTTAACGAAAGTAAAAATGACGACGAGAGTGTGACCACCTCGGACATTTCCGATGACAGTTCCTCGGTACCCGAGTTTATCGGCACTTCCGGCAAGGATGTTTCCGAAGACGGAGACACCGCGGATGTGATTATCGAAAAGGATGATGAATCCGATAAAGGCACCGTCAACAAAAACAACAAAAAGGAAGAATTCCTCGCTGCCGCATATTCTGAAGTATTTTACAAGAACTTTGAATATTCGGCTCCCGAAAAGGCAGTAAGACTGATCAACGACGCAAGCGAGATTTCCCAATAATTAACCGACAAGGGGTCTTTGCAATGCACTTTGCAAGGCCCTTTTATTTTGCAGGTATAAAATGAAGGATATAAGCAGAGAAAGATTATACAGCATACTTCCCCGAAATGACCTTCAAATTGAAGTATTTGAGGTTTTGGATTCTACCAGCAGTCAGCTTCGCAGAATGATTGACGGCGGGCTTGAAAAAAATACCCTTGTTATTGCCAAGAAACAGACAGCAGGCCGCGGAAGATGCGGGAAAAGCTTTTATTCCGAGGATGAAAAGGGACTATACTTTTCTATCGGAATTTTCCCCAAGGGCGGCAAAAATTTCAATTTGATTACTCCTATGGCGGCGGTAGCTGTTGCAGAGGGGATAAAAAGGGCAATAAAAAAAGACCCACAGATAAAGTGGGTTAATGATATTTTTCTCAACGGGAAAAAGGTATGCGGTATTCTTACAGAAGCGGTTACCGACACCGAAAAGGGTGTGCCCAAGGCCTTTATTATCGGCATAGGCATTAACATTACCACCGAAAGCTTTCCCGAGGAAATACGCAATATTGCCGCATCTCTGGGCGAGGATGTTGACAGAGGGGCTTTAATCGGTCAAATTTACGGCAGCATTGAAAGCTTTTTCAACAACACCGATGATACATCCTTTATGGACAAATACAGAGAGTATTCCCTTGTTTTGGGAAAAGAAGTACATTTCAGCAAAAACGGAGCAGACTACGTTGCCACTGCCAAAGCAATAAACAACAACGGTGAGCTTGTAGTTATTACCTCAAGCGGTGAAGAATTGGTTTTGAACAGCGGTGAAATCAGCGTGAAGCTTTAGGACTTGTTTACTATCGGCTTTATGCGATGAGAAAGAAGAACCGCCAATATTATTTTTATAACATCGGGGATGATATAGGGGACAACGCAGGTGATAATTGCAGCCGAAAAACCCACTTCTCCGACGTAATGCATATACCATGCCGTTCCTACGGCGTAGCAGACCGTCTGAAGGGCCATTGATATCATTGCGGCCAATACCTTGCTTTTGTTTAAAAAGCGTTCCAGAGGCCAATAGAGCGTTCCTACGGCAAGGAACCCCCAAAGGTAGCCGCCCGTGATGCCGAGAAGAGCACCTGCGCCCGCATTGAAGCCCGAAAACACCGGCAAACCTATACAGCCCAGGGCAAGATAAAGCAAAATGGACACTATACCCTTTTTACCGCCCAAAACATAGAGGACTGCAAAAACGCCGAAGGTTTGCAGGGTAAAGGGAACGGGAAAAGGAAGTGTGAGCCAAGCGCAAAAGGTGATTATTACAGCACCCAGCGCCGATTGGGACATATTTTTTATACGTTTTCCGTAG
>JAZSDB010000145.1:0-4306 GCA_045530975.1 Eubacteriales bacterium | reverse complement strand
CGCCGGGAGCGGAAAGGGCCTTCAATGCCGCATAGTGGCCGGAAGCAAGGTCCACAACGTGGATATAGTCACGCACACCGGTGCCGTCGTGGGTTTCGTAATCGTTACCGAAAACATTGAGATGGGGAAGAACGCCCTTTGCAACACGGGTAACATAGGGCATAAGGTTATTGGGAATACCGTTGGGGTCATCACCGATAAGACCGCTTTCGTGAGCACCTATAGGGTTGAAATAGCGGAGAAGAACAACGGAAAAACGGTTGTCTGCCACGCAAAGGTCCTTCAATATCTGCTCGATATAGAGCTTGGTGGTTCCGTAGGGATTGGTGGTGGACAGCTCGAAATCCTCCTTGATGGGAACCGATTTGGGCTTGCCGTAAACGGTTGCGCTGGAGGAAAATACCAGCTTAAAGCAGTTATGACTGCGCATTTCATCGATAAGATTCAAGGTACCTACAATATTGTTGCGGTAATATTCTATGGGCTTTGCCACAGATTCACCCACCGCCTTCAATCCGGCAAAGTGGATAACCGTATCAATGTCATTTTCATCAAAAACCCTTTTCATACCCTCGGTATCCAAAAGGTCTGTCTGATAAAACTTGGGACGGATTCCGGTAATGGTTTCGATATAATCCAAAACCTCTATTTTGGAATTGCAGAGATTATCGAGAACAATAACCTCCTGTCCCTTTTCGATAAATTCAACACAGGTGTGGGAACCGATATAGCCGGTCCCGCCGGTAACAAGAATGCTCATTTTTCATCCTCACTTCAAAACATAATAACACACAAAAAGTATATATGTTATGTCTTCATTTGTCAAGTCGATTACAGATTATACGCCCTTTTCCTTATCTTTCAATGCAAAAGGTTTTATATTTGTGTGAACATTTTGGTTGACAATCGGGGTAATATATTATAAAATCTTTGGTAGACTACTTTTTTCGAGCATATTCTTCCCTGCTTTCGGCATATAATCTGCAAAAAGGGGTGGAATATATGAAGAAAAAATACCTGATCCCGCTTTTTGCGGTTATACTTGCGGCAGTAGCCGCCGCAATGTGCTTTGTTCCTTTGTTCGAGGTGCAAGGCATATACATTCCCATAGAAAAGGAATTTGCGGCAACGGATATGGATTTTGAGGGCTTTATGCCCGATAATTCCGCCCGATGCGCCATTGTTATAGATGCGGAAAGTAAAAACGTTATCTGCTCCAAGAATGCCGACGAAAAGCGAGGAATGGCAAGCACCACCAAGATAATGACCGCCCTTGTGGCATTGGAGGGCTTTGATACCGACCGAGAGTATACCATCCCCCGTGAAGCGGTGGGCGTGGAGGGCAGCTCGGTTTATCTGAAAGAAAACGAAAAGCTTACCCTGCGGGAGCTTTTGTACTGTATGATGTTGGAAAGCGGAAACGATGCCGCCACCGCCATAGCTATCTGCTGCGGCGGCAGTGTGGACAGCTTTGCCGATATGATGAACAGCCGTGCTTCGGAAATGGGCTTGGTAAACAGCCATTTTGACAATCCCCACGGGCTGAACAGCAGTGAGCATTACACCACCGCAAGAGAGCTGGCAATAATTACCGCAGAGGCGATGCAGTATCCTCTTTTCCGAGAGATTGTGGGGTGCAAAACCGCCAGCGTGCGCTATGACGGCAAGGAAAAGGCAAGAAGACTGGTTAATCACAACAAGCTTTTATTCAGCTATGAGGGCGCAAACGGCATTAAAACCGGCTACACCCGTGCCGACGGTAAATGTCTGGTAAGCAGTGCCACCAGAAACGGCTTGACCCTTATTGCGGTTTCTTTGTCGGACAATTCCCCCACCTCCACCCACAGAATGCTTTTGGATATGTGCTACGAGCAATACGAGCAACGTACCATTGCCGAGGAGGGCGCATTGAAGGCGGAAATCCCTCTTGAAAACTGCACGGATGATTTTGTTACCGTCTGCAACCCAAAAAAGATTTCGCTTTGCCTGCCCAAGGGGGCGGATTTGCGCATATCGCTCACCCTTCCCAAAAAGATAGATTCACGGGTGGAGGAAAACACAATCCTTGCCTATGCAACCTGCTATTTCGGAGATGAAATAGTTTACGTAATTAATTTGGAAGCCACCGAAAGCACTGACACAAAAAAGCGGTGCCTATGGGAGCTGCTCGGAGAATAAAATATGGAAAGTATTAAATTGCAAAAATATGTGGCGGATTGCGGATTAATGTCCAGAAGAGCCGCAGAAAAAGAGATTGAAGCAGGAAATTTTGCCGTAAACGGTGTTGCAGCTACCATCGGAATGAGGGTTGACCCCCAAAGCGATGCGGTTACATACAAGGGCAAAACGGTAGAACCCGACAGCCGCAAAAAAGTTTACATAATTCTAAACAAGCCCAAGGGCGTGGTTACCACCATGAACGATGAAAAGGGCAGAAAAAATGTAAAGGACATTGTGGATGCGGGGATACGTGTTTATCCCGTAGGACGTCTGGACCTTAACAGCGAGGGCCTGCTTTTGATGACCAACGACGGTGAATTTGCCAATTTGGTTGCCCATCCCTCCGGCGAGATTAAAAAGGTTTATTCGGTTACCGTAAAGGGCAGAATTTCCAATGAGGAGCTCGACCGTCTGCGTGCTGTACGTGAGCTTGACGGCGAAAAAATAGCACCTGTGGGAGTGGAGCTTGTGAGCAGAAACGAAACCTCCAGCGTGGTTCGTTTTACCCTTTCCGAGGGGAAAAACCGTGAAATCCGCAGAATTTGCGAGAAAATCGGAGTTACTATTTCTCAGTTAAAGCGCATTTCTCTGGGTCCCATCCGCTTGGGCGACCTTAAAACCGGTGATTACCGCGAGCTTACCGTTACCGAGCTGAAAGCTTTGAAAAATGCCATTGCAGGAAAAGGAGATAAAAGAAAATGAGTGCTGAAAAGAAAGAAATATCCTTTGAAGAGGCCCTTGGCCGTTTGGAACAGATTGTGAAGGCGCTGGAGGGCGGAAATGTCCCCCTTGAAGACCTTATAAAGCTTTTTGACGAGGGCACAAATCTTGTTAAGCTCTGCACCGAAAGATTGGACAAGGCAGAAGAAAAGGTTAAGCTGCTCCAAATGAAGGACGGTCTTTTAACCGAGGAGGATTTTGGACAGCAATGAGCTTTTTTAACCAAATCGAAGCTTCGGCCCAATTAACCGAAGCTCGTCTGAGCGAGATAATTGCCTGCCGCACCGAAAAGGCATCTACCCTGCTCTGCGATGCAATGGGTTATTCACTTCTGGGCGGCGGAAAGCGTTTGCGCGCCTACCTCACCTTGGAATTTTGCCGTATGTGCGGCAGAACTCCCGAGGGCGCTGTTGATTACGCCTGTGCTCTTGAAATGATACACGCCTTTTCGCTTATACACGATGACCTGCCCTGTATGGATGATGACGATATGCGGAGAGGAAAGCCCTCCAATCACAAGGCCTACGGCGAGGCAACCGCATTGCTTGCGGGCGACTCCCTTGCCTTGGATGCCTTCGGCGTGGTTTGCGGCACCCGCTATTGCTCTCCCCATCAGAACGAAAAAGCGGTATTGATGCTTTCCAAATGCGCCGGCTCCAAGGGAATGTGCTCGGGACAGCAGGCCGACCTCAGCGGAGAAGGCAAAAAGCTGACTGTCGATGAGCTCACAAATCTTGTGGATATGAAAACGGGAGCCCTCTTTTCCTGCGCTTGTATGCTCGGCTGTGTTGCCGCCAATGCCACCGACGAGGAAATCGGTTGCGCAGAACGCTTTGGTCTGCTTTCGGGACGTGCTTTTCAGATAACCGACGACCTTCTTGATATATATTCCACCGCCGAGGAATTGGGAAAGACCGTCGGCAAGGACATTGCACAGCAGAAAAGCACCTTTGTATCCCTTTTGGGAGAAGAGGGCGCAAGAAAATATGCAAAGGAATGTATAGAAGGCGCCAAGGAAAGTCTTGCCGTATTTGAAGACAGCCAATGGAAGAGCAATCTTCTGGAATATTGCGATTACATACTTACCAGAACCAAATAAACAGCTTGAAAGCATCGCCGGAGCGGTGCTTTTTTTATTATATTTATATATATGCATACAATAATTGGTATTGAAATTATTGCATATGTATGTTATAATATACATGATGGCGCAGTATCCTAGTTGGCCCTTCGCTGCTGAGAGCGTGCCTAAAAATACGCGTAAAGGCAAATCGATGAAGCTCCTTGTGCCGGCTGTCTACGCCCAGTTGAGGGGGGGTGCTGGGAGAATAGGTTTGTGGGCGGGCTGTAATGGCATACGGCATTC
>JAZSDB010000190.1:0-6982 GCA_045530975.1 Eubacteriales bacterium | reverse complement strand
GCACGGTAAAGCAGATATTCTCCGTTGTCCTCCACACAGAGAAATTGGGAGGGGGATTCAAGGGCAACCTCGTAATAGGTTTCCTCTCCAACGGTGATATATTCAGCACCGCGCTCGTTGGCATAGAGCTTTTTCTGCTCGCACAGTACATATTCCACACCGGTTTCGGGATGAACAAAGCCCGTATCGGTAACCTTTACCTCCGGCTCCTTGTTACAGCCCCAAAGGGGAACCATAAGCAGGGCCAGGGCAAGACAAAGAAACTTTTTAAGCATATCAATAACCGATAGAGCCGAGACTGTCGTCGTTCTCGATCCAATCCTTTACGTTGTAAATAGTATAATCCTGCAGGTTTTCACGAACGATAACACGCTCGATGCCTGCATTTATAACCAGTCTCTTGCACATCTGACAGCTGGTGGTGCCCGAAACAAGCTCGCCGGTTTTGCCGTCAACACAAACAAGATAAAGGTCACTGCCCAGCATTCTTTCTCTGGGTGCGGCAATAATGGCATTGGCCTCGGCGTGAACCGAGCGGCAAAGTTCATATCTTTCTCCGCGGGGTATGTTCATCTGATCACGGAGGCAGAACTGCATATCACAGCAATTTTGTCTTCCTCTGGGAGCACCGTTGTAGCCGGTGGCAATGATAACATCATCCTTAACGATAATGGCACCGAAGTTTTTGCGAAGGCAGGTACCTCTGCCGGTAACGGTCTGGGCAATATCCAGATAATAATTGATTTTACTTCTTCTTTCTTTCATTTTCGTCCTCTGTAAAAATTATTTGTTTAGAGAATGGCGAAAAACACCATCGCTCCTGCAGGGAGGGTTCTTATGTGCTGAAATCCGCATTTTTTAAGCAGGGCCTTCATTGCGGTGTTGGAGGGCTCTACCTCGGCATACATACGCTTCAAGCCCAGCTTGTCCTTGGCATAGCTTTTGGCAAGAGTAACCGCCTCCGTGCCCAGGCCCTTATTGCGGTATGTATCGTTGGCAAGCATAAGAGAAAGGTCACAGCGCTGCTCGGAAAAGACAATGCGCTCAAAGGACAGCTCGCCCACAATTTCATCGTTCTTGGTAAATATGCCCACAGTGGGATTCCATTGAGAAATCTGTTCCATACGCTCAAACCGCTTGTCCACGGCTTCTTCATCGTAGGTATAGGTTCCTTCTGTGGGAATATACTTGCGCCAGAGCGCACGAAGCTCCTTTAAATTCATTGTGCGGAGAGCAAGAGTTTTACCCTTAATTTCTATCATTTTCCGCCTGTTCCTTTCTCGATAATTATACATAGTTGATTATATCACGTTTTATTCGGTTCGTCAATCTGTAAATAATTGTAAAAATGCTTGATTTTGCAGGGGTGAGGCGGTATAATGAAAATGGATTTTAATAGATATATTTTGATGGGGTATTCTTATGTCTGAATTTCAAAACAAAACATTGCTTATAACCGGCGGTACCGGCTCCTTCGGCAATGCTGTACTTAATCGCTTTTTGAAAACCGATATTGGCGAGATCCGTATTTTTTCCCGTGATGAAAAGAAGCAGGACGATATGCGGCACGAATTTCAGGCAAAAATGCCTGAGGTTGCAGGCAAGCTGAAGTTTTATATCGGCGATGTTCGTGATATAAATTCTGTAAAAAATGCTATGAACGGTGTGGACTATATCTTCCATGCGGCGGCGCTGAAGCAGGTTCCCTCCTGCGAGTTCTTTCCTGTGGAGGCAGTAAAGACCAACGTTCTCGGCACCGATAATGTGCTTACCGCTGCCATCGAGGCAGGCGTTTCCCGTGTTATCTGCCTTTCCACCGATAAGGCCGCCTATCCCGTAAACGCTATGGGTACCTCCAAGGCAATGATGGAAAAGGTTGTGGTGGCAAAATCCCGCACCGTTTCCCCCGAAAAGACCACCATTTGCTGTACCCGCTACGGCAATGTTATGTGTAGCCGCGGCTCGGTTATTCCTCTTTGGATAGAACAGATAAAGCAGGGCAATCCCATCACCATTACCGAACCCTCTATGACTCGTTTTATTATGTCCCTCGATGAGGCGGTGGACCTTGTTCTCTTCGCCTTCGGTAATGGTATAAGCGGTGATATTTTGGTACAGAAGGCCCCCGCCTGCACTATCGAAACCCTTGCAAAGGCGGTTACAAAGCTCTTTAACCCCGAAACCGAAATAAAGATTATCGGTATACGTCACGGTGAAAAGATGTACGAAACCCTGCTTACCAACGAAGAGTGCGCAGGTGCCATCGATATGGGCGATTTCTACCGTGTGCCCTGCGATAAGCGTGACCTCAATTACGACAAATTCTTCAACAGCGGCGATACCGAGCGTAACCATTTGACCGAATTCAATTCAAACAACACCCGCCTCCTTGATGTGGATGAGGTTGTGGAAAAGCTCCTCTCTCTGGAATATATCCGCAATGAGCTGGAAGCAATGAAAGGTTGAAAAAATTGAAGATACTTATTACAGGCGCCAAGGGTTTTGTGGGAAAAAACCTTACGGAGGCCCTAAAAAACATAAAAGACGGTAAGGACAAAACCCACCCCGGGCTTTCTGTCGAGGAGCTTTATCTTTACGATATAGACACACCGCAGGAGGTTTTGGAGGAGGGCTGTAAGGATGCAGACTTTGTTTTTAACCTTGCAGGCGTAAACCGTCCCACCAATCCGCAGGAATTTATGGACGGAAACTTCGGATTTGCCGATAAGCTGCTGTCCACCCTGAAAAAATACAATAATACCTGCCCCGTAATGCTTTCCAGCTCCATTCAGGCCACCCTTGTGGGCCGTTATGACAGCGATTACGGCAGAAGCAAGAAGGCAGGGGAGGAATTGTTTTTCGATTATTCTCTTGAAAGCGGAGCAAAGGTTTTGGTTTACCGCTTCCCCAATCTTTTCGGTAAGTGGTGCCGTCCCAACTACAATTCCGCCGTGGCAACCTTCTGCCACAATATTGCCAACGGCCTTCCCATACAGGTAAACGATGCAAGCGTGGAGCTTGAGCTTCTTTATATCGATGACCTGCTTTCCGAAATGCTGTGCGCATTGGAGGGAAGAGAGCACAGGTGCGAATTTGACGGTGTGAATACTGTGCTTTGCGACAACGGCAGGTATTGTGCCGCACCCGTCACCCATAAGGTGACCTTGGGTGAGATTGTAGAGCTTTTGAACAGCTTTGCCGCTCAGCCCGCTACACTGTTAATGCCCGAAATCCCCTTCAATTCCTTTGCAAAAAAGCTCTATTCCACCTATCTCTCCTATCTGCCTGCCGATAAGGCAATCTTCCCCTTGAAGATGAATGTGGATGCAAGAGGCAGCTTTACCGAGCTTTTAAAGACCGAAAAATGCGGTCAATTCAGTGTAAATATTTCCCTGCCGGGAATAACCAAGGGCCAGCATTGGCACCACAGCAAATGGGAATTTTTTATAGTTGTTGCAGGCAAGGGGCTTATTCAACAGCGCAGGATCGGCAGTGATGAGGTTCTGAATTTCTATGTCAGCGGCGATGAAATTCAGGCAGTGCACATGCTTCCCGGCTATACACACAATATTATAAACCTTTCCGAAACCGAAAATCTGGTTACCCTTATGTGGGCCAACGAGAGCTTTGACCCTCAAAAGCCCGATACCTTTTTTGAAAGAGTGGAATGATATATGGATATTAAATTGGATTATTCCGATATTTCCTTTAAAAACAACGGCAAGCTGAAGCTGCTTATCATTGTGGGCACACGCCCCGAGATAATCCGCCTCTCCTCTGTTATTACCAAATGCCGTCAGTATTTCGATTGTATTCTCGCCCACACGGGACAGAATTACGACTACAACCTCAACGGCGTTTTCTTCAAGGATTTGGAGCTTGACGTTCCCGAGGTTTATATGGATGCGGTAGGTGATGACCTTGGCGCCACCGTGGGCAATATTATCAATTGCTCCTACAAGCTTATGAACGAGATAAAGCCCGATGCTCTTCTCATTCTCGGCGACACTAATTCCTGCCTTTCCGCCATTGCGGCAAAGCGTTTGCACATTCCCATTTTCCATATGGAGGCAGGTAACCGCTGTAAGGATGAATGTCTGCCCGAGGAAACCAACCGCCGTATCGTGGATATAATCTCCGATGTAAATCTGGCATATTCGGAGCATGCAAGAAAATATCTCCACGAATGCGGTCTGCCCAAGGAGAGGGTTTATGTTACCGGCTCACCGATGGCAGAGGTGCTCAGCAGAAATCTGCGGTCTATAATGAACAGCGATATTCTTTCCCGCTTGGGATTGGAAAAGAAGAAGTATATCCTCCTTTCCGCCCACAGAGAGGAAAATATCGATACCGAGAAGAACTTTATCTCGCTGTTTACCGCTATCAATAAAATTGCCGAAAAGTATGACCTTCCCATTCTTTACTCCTGCCACCCCAGAAGTAAAAAGCGCTTGGAGGCAAGCGGCTTTGAGCTGGATAAGCGTGTGATTATGCACGAGCCCATGGGATTTCACGATTACAACAACCTGCAGATAAATGCCTTTGCGGTAATTTCCGACAGCGGCACCCTTCCCGAGGAATCCTCTTTCTTCATCAGTAAGGGTCTGGCATTCCCTGCAGTGTGCATCCGTACCTCCACCGAGCGTCCCGAAGCGCTGGACAAGGCCTGCTTCGTTTTGGCAGGCATTGATGAGGTATCTCTCCTTCAGGCAGTAGAAACTGCCGTAGAGCTTACTCTTCAGGGCGACCACGGCCTGCCCGTGCCCGACTATGAGGACACAAATGTTTCCACCAAGGTGGTTAAAATCATTCAGAGCTATACTCGTATTGTCGACAAAATGGTTTGGAGAAAGAGCTAAAAGTAAAAAAACGAGCTGTTTACGCCCTTGAAAAGAAAAATACAAAATCAAAACTATACTTTTTCATAAATCTGAAAGTATATTCCTCCAAATAAAAGGAATGGAATTTTCATTGTAATTTTCAAGGGCTTCCACGAAAAGCTCGACTAACGTAGATTACTACGCCTACGCTCGCTTTTTGCGGAAAACATCTTCGTTTTTTATTACTTTACACGCTTTCGCTCAAAAACTACAGTTTTTGCTTGTCCCCTTTTGCGTTTTTTAATTGTTATAATTAGTACAGGAAAGGAGATTGTGTTATGAAAAGAATTATTGCTGTATTTTTAGTTATCTTTTTGGCTTTGTCTGTTGTTGGATGCGCTACCGCCGAGCTTAAGGATGAAAGCTCTGCCGAAAATACCTCCTCTGTGGAGGAAAGCGCCAACGAAAGCACTAACGAAAGCGCCGACGAAGGTTCCGACGAAAGCAACAACGAAAGTACCGACAAAAGCGGGAATAACAGCTCGGAGGATACATCTTCCGATGATACTCCTCCCGTGGAAAGCTGGAAATTTCACGTTATAAACCTGTCTGACGGTGGATCAAAGACACACTCCAACGCCGTTAATGCCGATAAGCTGGAAAGCCAAAAGCCCCTTTATGTGCTGGACACAATGAAGGAGCTGGAGGATTGGCAGGTACAGTTCGAAGATTGCTTGTATTACAACGGTATTTATAACGAAGAGGCCAACTATGTTGACATTATAGAAGAATACGACGAGGAATATTTTGAAACCAAGTCCCTTTTGGCTGTATTTGTCCTTGTGGGATCGGGAACCTATCGCTTTACCGTCGACAGTGTGGATTTGGAAGGTGAATCCCTCAGTGTTCAAATCAGGGAAACCACCTATGCATCTGTTGTTACCTGTGATATGGCACATTGGCTCTTCCTTATAGAGGTTCACGATGAAACTCTTGAAAATTACACCGACCTCAATGCCTATCTGACCACAAATGAAGCATGTCTTCCCAAGGATCTTCCCGTATTCTCCTATGAAGAGGAAGCAAAGGAATACAAAGATCTCCAAGAGGGCGTAAAGAGAGATGGCTTTGTAAATACCGAAGAGCAAAAGCTGTATAGCAATAACGAGGCAATAAGCAAAGCTATGAAGGAAATCTCCATCAGCTGGAACAGAGCGGAGGCCTATTACGACCCTGAGGAAAAGATGTATAAGATTCATTTCCATACCGCAAAACAGGCAGGCGGCGATGCCTTGGTTTATATCACGGAAAAGGCAATAACAAAGCTTATAGTTTTCGGTGAATAAAATTCAACATAAAAGCAAAACGGAGGCATCTGCCTCCGTTTTTTGTATTAATTTGTTTTGTATGAACCAAAATGGGGAAATCTCAAAAGCCATTACCTGCTTAAAAGAACGACAGTTTCCAAATGGCTTGTAAAGGGGAACATATCAACGGGCTGGATTTTCTTTACCTTATAGCCGCCGCTGCGGAGAGTATAAAGGTCACGGGCCAGGGTTTCGGGATTGCAGGAAACATAAACCACCTTTTTGGGGGCAAGGGCAATCAAGCTTTTCAGAAATTTACCGCTGCACCCTGCACGGGGCGGGTCGGTAATAACCAGGTCAACAGCTTCGCCCTTGGCGGACATTTCGTCCATAAATTTTCCTGCATCCTTATTTATAAAGTCTGCGTTGGTGATGTTGTTCAGCTTTTTGTTTACCTCGGCATCCTTTACCGCATCGGAAACAATTTCTACGCCTACCACCGATTTTGCCTTTTTCGCCAAAACCAATCCGATAGTGCCTGTGCCGCAGTAAGCATCCAGCACTACCTCCTTGCCGCTGAGGTTGGCAAATTCGGCC
The DNA here is from genome assembly GCA_045530975.1 of Eubacteriales bacterium. Classification (GTDB taxonomy): domain Bacteria; phylum Bacillota; class Clostridia; order Oscillospirales; family CAG-382; genus Coliplasma. Next base: position 258 of record JAZSDB010000190.1, on the reverse strand, counting down.
ACCTTGCTGTAAAGCTTTTCGGTCTGCACTCGGTTTATCTGAAAAAAGGATTTCGGGCTTATGCGGAAATCCAATCCGCACAAATTCTCGGTGATATAACCGTCGCCGTAGAGAATTTGGCTCTTTTCGCCCAGCATCAAGCCCTTGTCGGTATCGTTTATGTTGTGGACAATGGTGGATATTTCGGGGTGTTGCTCCAAAAGAGCGTCCAAAAAGAGGGTTTTATCGGCAAAAACACCCTTGGTAGTGACAAAAACC
>JAZSDB010000254.1:0-8939 GCA_045530975.1 Eubacteriales bacterium | reverse complement strand
CCGATACGGCAGCCGTCAAGATGTCTGCCTACGGGAGCTGCGCCGGATACTTCAACGGGAGCGTTTTCGAGGGAGCGGATTTCTACAACGAAATCGGTTTCGTAAACACGTTCCATAAAGTGAACGTCGAAATCACGGGAGCCGCCGTCGCAGTATGCTTCCTTAATTTTATTACCGATAACCTCGCTGCCTGCGATGATAACCTTAAAACCGCCGGCAACCCAGAGGAGAGCTTTTACCATTCTCTCAACAAAGTTGAAGTTTTCTTCATCGTGGCCGGTGCCATCCTTGAAAACACGGGTTTTGTAAACGGTGGTGTAGCCCTTGTTTCTTTCAACGCCGATAACGAGATCCTGACCGTTATCCTTGGTTGCTTCGCGCATTTCACGGCAAACGAGAGAAAGGGGAGTGAACTGAGGGTCGAGCTTTGCTTGAACTTTAAGCTTCATATCTGGTATTTCCTCCGATGATAGTTTTTTCTACATTAAATTCATTGTCAGTAATAATAATGTCTGCATCCTTGCCGACCTCGATAGAGCCCTTCTTGTCGTCGATGCCCAGGGTGGTAGCAGGGTTGAGAGATGCGCCGTTTACGCATTCCCACAAAGGAATGGTGGAATTGGTGTAAACGTTCCAAACACCCTTATTGAGGTGAAGCACGCTGCCTGCAACGGTACCGTCCTCCAAGCGGCAAACAATACCGCGGTAGATAATCTTTGCTCCGCCGAGGGTGTATTCGCCTTCGGGAAGACCGCCTGCAGGGAGACAGTCGGTAATGAAGCAGAGCTTTCTGCCCTTAATCTTGTAAAGCATATCGTAAAGTGCGGGGTTTACGTGGAAGGTATCCACGATAAGCTCACAGCTTACGTCTGTATTGAGAGCGGCAGTAACAACGCCGGGTGCACGGTGTGCAAGAGCAGTCATAGCATTGAAGAGGTGGGTAACGTGACGCATACCGTTTTCGGTGCTCTTCATTGCGGTATCATAATCTGCGCTGGTGTGGCCGATGGACATAATAACATCGGTATCACGGCGGATTTCCTTAATAGCTGCGAAATCCTCGGTATCGGTTTCGGGAGCGAGGGAGATAATACGGATAATGTCCGCATATTCCTTTACAAACTTAGCATCGGGCTTAAGAATGTATTTGGGGTCCTGTGCGCCCTTCTTGGATTCGCTGATAAAGGGGCCTTCTGCATGGCAGCCGAGAATGGTGCTGCCTTCCCAGGTCTTGCTTTCTTCTTTCAGCTTGCGGCAAACCTCCAACGCCTGACGGATTACCTTCATATCAACCGTCATGGTGGTGGGGAGATAGCCGGTTACGCCGTTTGCAAGCAATCCCTTGGAGATGGTGCGGATGCTTTCCTCTGTGCCGTCGCAAACGTCCTTTCCAAGATAGCCGTGGATGTGGAGATCGATAAGACCGGGAGCCACATAACCGCCCTTAGCGTCGATAACCTCAACACCTTCGGGAAGCTTGTCACCGGGAACGATCCCTTCGATAACATCGCTGTAAAGCAAAGCGCTGCCTTCAACAATGCGATCCTTCAAAATGATTTTGCCGTTGATAATAGCTTTCATTTTTCGTTCTCCTGTGTTCTCTTTTCGGGGATACAATGCCCCATTTTTCTTCAATCTAAATTATACCAAATCCCGTTGTAAATTGCAACACCTTTTTAAAGTTTATTCATAAATAGATTTTCGCTTTGGGAATAAAAAAGACCTCGGTTAATCCGAGGTCTTTTTGCTATGTGTTTAGCTTATTTCTTTTTAAGAACTACAACAACAACCACTGCTACAACAGCTACGCCTGCAACAGCAATGATGATCCAGATAAGAGCGTTGCCGCTTTCTTCTTCTGCAACATCGGAGCTGTCAGCAGAAACGGGAGCGGAGCTTTCGGTCTTGGAGGAATCTGCAGTGCTGTCATCGGAAGCAGCGGGCTCAGAGGAATCTGCTGCGCTGTCATCGGAGGTAGCGGGAGCGGATTCGGTAGGAACTTCGCCTTCGTATGCAGCATAGGTTGCGGTGCAAACGTATGCATCTTCATACCACATTACATCTGCGGTGGAGGTAGGAACTTCCTGAGCGTCAAGGTCAAGTCCTTCGATAACGAACATATCGCCAACCTGCCAGGTAAGAGCTTCGTTCCACATGGGAGTTACGTTGATACCTGCATAGTTGGGGTAGGTCATGTGCTCGGGAGTGTCGTACCAAAGACCGGTAGCGCCGTCACCCTTGCAGCCGCCCTGCTCTATAAGCTGAGGCCAGTTATTACCAACATTGATACCGTAAACAAAGCCGCCTTCGGGAATATCGAAGGAACCTGCGGTGCCCTGCTTGTTGGCGAATTCTACGATTTCGTAAACATTTTCAAGACCTTCAACAGGAGCGAAAGCAACGTGTGCCCACCAGTCACCGGATTCATCGGAATCGGTGAAGATAACGCCTGCGCCTTCAGCATAGCTATCGTTGAAGTGAGTTACCCAGAACATCTTTTCTTCTGCTGCGAAAGCAGTGCAGGGCATTGCTACGCAGAAAATGATAAGAGCTGCGAGAAGAAGTGCAAACTTTTTCATAATCAATAATCTCCTTTAAAATTTATATCCACATTATAGCCCGTTATGCTCTTTTTGTCAAGGGTTTTTGTTTAGCTTTACCATTCTCGGCGAGGAAAAGAGAAGGGGTTTTGTGTATTTTTCTGCCGAAATATAAAAATATCTTTTTGATTGTAACCAAAAGAGCGTTTTACTCCTCTATATAATAAAAAAGAAAATATGTCCTATTGACTTTGTGCTCTTTTGATGTAAAATAAGATTATGAAAGGTGGACAGAATAATGAAAAGAGTGAGAATAAAAGCGTTTTTCCTTCTTTTTGTAATGTGTATAAGCTTCTTTTGCGGCAGTTTTTCTACCTCGGCATTCCAAATTCTTGAGGGAATGTGCGGTGATGACGTGGAATGGAAATTGGAAATCGGCGAAACCACCGCAGCTCTTACCATAAGCGGCAACGGCAGAATGAATGATTATTTCCACGATGCCCCTTGGGAAAAGTATATGAAAAGCATAACACACGTCTTTATATACGAGGGAATTACTCATATCGGCGAGGGCTCCTTCAGCGGTGCCGAGCGCCTTATACAGGTTGATTTTCCGCTAACTCTTACAAGCATAGGAAGCAACGCCTTTGCATTCTGCAATAACATCACCTCGGTGACCATTCCGGGCAATGTGAAAACCATTGGAGATTCTGCCTTTATGGGCTGCTTACGTTTGAAGAGCGTGGAACTGCAGGCAGGGGTGGAAATCGTAGAGGGCAGGGCATTTTACGGCTGTAACTCCCTCTCCTCCGTAAAGCTTTCCGAGGGCTTGACCTCCATTGGCGAGGCGGCATTTTATTCCTGCGGAAAATTAAAGAGTATATCTTTTCCCGATACGGTAAAAACCATTGCTAATATGGCATTTTATAATTGTAACGGCTTGGCGCAGGCATTTTTCGGCGACGGTCTGAAGGAAATCGGCTTTAGTGCCTTTGCCCTGTGTAAATCCCTTGTAAAGGTAACGCTTCCCGAGGGAATGGACCGTATCGACAGTAACGCCTTTGATGCCTGCACCTCCCTTAAAACGCTTACTATTTCCGAAGGCACCAAGAAAATCGATTCTTCTGCTTTTGTCGGCTGTACCGCATTGGAGGAGGTAGCTCTGCCCAACGGCTTGGAATTTATGGGCAGGGGCGCCTTTGAATACTGTTCGTCCCTTAAAAAGGTTTTTCTTCCCAAAACCCTTACTTCAGTCGGCGAGGCCGTATTTAAGGGCTGTGTGAGGCTGACCGATATTTATGCAGAGGCGGAATCCTCTACCGAGCATTGGGTGGATAATTGGAACGATTCTCCCGCCGCCATTCATTGGAGCAGCCGTCTTTCCTGCTATAACGGAGAACACCAGCTAATCGGCTTTGAATGCTGTTCTATGTCCTGCGAGGGCTGTGAATATACCGTTTCTGCCACCGCTTCCCACACAAAAGGGGAGTGGGAGATTCTGTCCGACGGCTCCAAGGAAATGCGCTGTACCGTCTGCGGAACCATTGTTAACACCCGTGCTCCCGAAAAGGAAAAAAGCGAAGCTCCCTCCGATGAAGGCGACAACGGCGACCTTATGAAGTGGATAATTATTATTTCGGCCGCGGTGGTAGTCCTCGGCGCTGTGGCGATGGTGGCCGCGCTGGCATTCAAGAAGAAAAGTAAATAACCAAGCCGGATAAAAAAGCACAGGAACCTTAAAGGGCTTCTGTGCTTTTCTTTTTTATTGTTCTTTATTAAGGTTTTGCTTTGCCGCAGAAAGCATCAGCTTAATACGGTTCAGTTGGTTAACCTCGCTGGCACCGGGGTCATAGTCCACCGCCGCAATGTTGGCGTGGGGGTAGGATTTTTTCAGCGCCTTTATAACACCCTTGCCCACAACGTGGTTGGGCAGGCAGGCAAAGGGCTGAATGCAGACGATGTTGGCGGTTCCGTGGTTTAACAGCTCTACCATTTCTCCCGCAAGGAACCAGCCCTCGCCGGATTGGTTGCCGATGGAAAGGAAGGGCCTTGTCATTTCTGCAATTTTCTCTATGTCCACAGGCGGATGGAAGCGCTTGCTCTTCTTCAATGCCTTGATAGCAGGCATTCTCAGCATTTTAATTACCTTGATGATAAGCTTGGAGGTGAAGGCCGATTTCTTGGAGGCACCCAGAAATTCGTGCTGATACTGAACATCGAAAACGCTGTAATTAAAGAAGTCCAGCATATCGGGAACCACTGCTTCGGCACCCTCTCTTTCAAGCAATTCCACCAGATGGTTGTTTGCCAGAGGCATATATTTTACAAGAATTTCTCCCACTATGCCTACACGGGGCTTTTTAATGCTTTCGTCTATGGGGAAGCTGTCAAAATCCTCTACAATACCCTTGCAAACCTTTTTGTAGGTGTATTTGGATTTCTTGTTTGTAAGAGAATCTATACAGATTGCCTTCCATTTTTCGTGGAGGGCGTCTGCGCTTCCTTTAACCTTTTCATAGGGACGTACGTGGTACAGACATCTCATAAAGAGGTCGCCGTATACGACAGCGTGAACAATGTCCATAAGCAGGCCGGGGGACCACTTAAAGCCCGAATTCTTTTCCATACCGTTGGCATTGAGCGAAATTACGGGAATGTGGGAAAGATTTACCTTGTCCAGCGCTCGGCGGATAAAGGAAATGTAATTGCTGGCACGACAGCATCCGCCGGTCTGAGTCATAAAGATTGCAAGACGGTCTGTATCGTATTTGCCCGACAAAACCGCTTCCATAATCTGACCTACAACGGTGATGGATGGGAAGCAGGCGTCGTTGTTTACAAACTTCAGACCCGTGTCGATAGCTGAGCGGTTGGCATTATCAAGAACAACCACGTTGTAGCCGTGATTTTTGAATACCGGCTCCACAATATCGAAATGAATGGGGCTCATCTGGGGAGCAAGAATGGTATATCCCTGCATATTCATTTCTTCGGTATATTCCTGTCTGGGATAGGAAACGGGCTTGGGCTCTGCGGTAATGCCTTCCTTACGGCGCATCTGCATTGCCGACATAAGACTGCGGATACGAATTCGAACCGCACCAAGGTTGTTTATTTCATCGATTTTCAGCAGGGTGTAAAGCTTGCCCGAGCCCTCCAGAATTTCATTTACCTGATCGGTGGTAACCGCATCAAGTCCGCATCCGAAGGAATTCAGCTGTATCATTTCCAAATCGTTGCGGTTTCTTATAAATTCGGCCGCAGAATACAGTCTGGAATGATAGCTCCACTGGTCTACCACACGGAGAGTGCGGTCACAATTGTGGGTAAAGGGCAGGGAATCCTCGGTAAATACCGTCAATCCGTAGGAGGCGATAAGCTCGGGAATGCCGTGATTGATTTCAGGGTCGATATGATAAGGTCTGCCCGCCAGAATAATACCGTCTTTTCCGTCACGCTCCATTTGAGCGAGAATTTCGGTACCCTTTGCACGAATGTCGTCCTTTGCCTTGGATTGCTCTTCCCAGGCAATATGTACGGCCTTGCGAACCTCCTCGGCGGAAATCTGCCATTCCTCATCGCAAAGAAGAACCAAACGGTCGGCGGCAGTCTTTTCGCTGGTAAAGGCGATAAAGGGACGGAGATAGCGGACATCACCGTCGGCAATGGCCTCCACGTTGTTTTTCAGGTTTTCGGAATAGGATACAACAATGGGGCAGTTGTAGTGATTCTGAGCATTGGGGTTTTCCTGACGCTCGTAAAATACACAGGGGTGGAAAATCTTTTTAACGCCCTGCCTTATCAGCCATTCCACGTGACCGTGAGAAAGCTTTGCGGGATAGCATTCCGATTCCGAGGGGATGGATTCCATTCCCAGCTCGTATATTTTTCTTCCGGACCAGGGAGAGAGAATCACACGGAAGCCCAGCTCCTTGAAAAAGGTTGCCCAGAAGGGATAGTTTTCGTACATATTAAGCACTCTGGGAATACCTATAATTCCTCTGGGCGCCTTTTCCTCTTCGAGGGGAGGATAATCAAAAATACGTTGGCGCTTGTATTCCACAAGATTGGGCGCCTTTTTGCTTGCTCCGTCACCGCCGATGCCCTTTTCACAGCGGTTTCCGGTAATGTGTGTTCTGCCGCCGGGGAATTTGTTTACGGTGAGCATACAGTTATTGGAGCAACCGCTGCATCTTCGGCTGGCGGAGGTATAGGAGAGGGAAAGTATTTCCTCTGTGGAAAGCATGGTGGTGGGCTGACCGTTGTAGTTTTGACGTGCGATAAGTGCGGCACCGAAGGCGCCCATAAGTCCCGAAATGTCGGGGCAGGTAGCAGAAACACCCGCCACCTTTTCAAAGGCACGTAAAACCGCCTTGTTGTAGAAGGTACCGCCCTGAACAACTATGTGCTCACCCAAATCCTTGACATTGGCAAGCTTGATAACCTTGAAAAGGGCGTTCTTGATAACCGAATAGGCAAGACCTGCCGAAATGTCGGCAATGGTTGCGCCCTCCTTTTGGGCCTGCTTTACATTGGAATTCATAAATACGGTACAGCGTGTACCCAAATCTACAGGGCTTTTTGCGAAAAGAGCTTCCTTTGAAAAGGCCTCTGCGGTAAAGCCGAGAGAATTTGCAAAGTTTTCTATAAAGGAACCGCAGCCCGAGGAGCATGCCTCGTTCAGCAGTATGGTGTCAACAGCGCCCTTTTTCAGCTTTATGCACTTCATATCCTGACCGCCGATGTCAAGCACGCAGTCCACACGGGGGTCGAAGAAGGCCGCCGCCGTGGTGTGGGCAATGGTTTCCACCTCGCCGTCATCCAGCGAAAATGCGGATTTCAAAAGTGCTTCACCGTAGCCGGTGGAACAGGATCTGACAATTTTCGCACCTTCGGGTAAAATTTTATGAAGCTCCCCAATGGCGCTTTTTGCCGTTTCTATGGGGTTTCCTCGGTTGTTGGAATAGAAGGAGAAGAGAAGCTGTCCGTCGGAGCCGATAAGGACCGCCTTTGTGGTGGTGGAGCCGGCATCGATACCCAAAAAGCATTCTCCGCTGTAATCCTTAAGGTCGGTTTTTGTAACAACCGCCTTTTGGTGGCGCAGACAGAACTGATTGTACTCCTCTTCGTTTTCGAAAAGGGGGTCAAGACGGGGCATTTCAAAGGAAATGCTTACACCGTTGTCCAAAACCTCAATCATTTTCTCAATGGGGAGCGATTTTTCCCAATCTGCCTCCAAGGCGGCACCCATTGCCGCAAAGAGATGGGAATTTTCGGGGTCTACCACATTTTCGGGCGTAAGCTCAAGGGTGCGGATGAAGGCCTTTTTCAGCTCGGTCAAAAAGTGAAGAGGTCCGCCGAGAAAGGCAACACAGCCACGGATGGGCTTACCGCAGGCAAGACCGGAGATGGTTTGGTTTACAACCGCCTGAAAGATAGATGCGGCAAGGTCGGACTTTGTGGCGCCCTCGTTGATAAGGGGCTGTATGTCGGTTTTGGCAAAAACACCGCAACGGGCGGCTATGGGGTGAATTTCCTTATAATTCTTCGCCTCGTTGTTCAGTCCGGTTGCATCGGTCTGCAAAAGAGCGGCCATCTGGTCGATAAAGGAGCCGGTACCGCCGGCACAAACACCGTTCATTCTTTCCTCAAGACCGCCGGTGAAATAGATTATTTTGGCATCCTCACCGCCCAATTCAATGGCAACGTCGGTTTGGGGAGCTACTGCCTTCAATGCGGTTGCAACGGCAACCACCTCTTGAACAAAGTCTATCCCCATTGCCTTGGAGAGGTTGATAGAGCCGGAGCCGGTGATTTTTGCGGAAAGAGTGCATTCTCCCAGCTTTTCTTTTGCGTTTTTCAAAAGCTGAGAAAGTGATTTTTGAGTGTTTGCTCCGTGACGGAGATATTCACCGTATAAAATTTTGTTGTTTTCATCAAGAACTACCAGCTTAACGGTAGTGGAACCGATATCGATTCCTGCTTTGTACTGTTTCAATGCTTTCACCTGTATTGTTGTTGACGCTTTTAACCGAAAGCATCTGCTTCGGTTGGGTTGTGGGGCTTTGTACGTGTGTATCAAAGCTCGGTTGTAATTTTGTTTTTTTAAAAATTATTACTATTCTGCCATACGGATTTGAAGTATTATCCTCGATATTATTTCGAAAATATTGCAAATCTGAAAAATGTTTGCGTTGAAGTATCCGGAAAATATGCTTTCCTCTCACCGCAAACACACAATCAAGGGTTCGATATCGCGGAGAACGGGTATTGCTGTGCTGCAATCAACGATTCGATATCGCGGAGAAGGATTTTCAAATTTGTTGTTTACTGCAACGCGTTTTAAAAAGTTTTGCGAAGCTTTTTCAAAAGCGAGATTCGATATCGCGGAGAAGTACC
>JAZSDB010000184.1:0-1897 GCA_045530975.1 Eubacteriales bacterium | reverse complement strand
CGATATCGCGGAGAAGTGCTTTCAAATCTGTACTTTACTTTACCGCGTTTTAAAATTAAATGGTTTCGATTTTGATGAGGTCGGTGTTGCCGGAGGTGCCGTCGGTGTGACCGCCGGTGATGATAATTTTATCGCCGGAGGAAAGCCCCAGCGCTTCCTTTGCCATACGCTTTGCGGTGTAGAAGAGCACCTCTACGGAGGGATACATCTCGCAGAGGAGGGGCTTTACACCCCAGGAAAGAGCAAGCTGATGGAAGGTTTTTTCGTTAACCGTCAATCCGATAATATCCACCGGCGAGCGGAAGCGGGAAACCATTCGGGTGGTCATACCCGAAAGAGAGCAGGCCACGATGGCCTTTGCCTCGATGTCGATAGCCAGCCCGCAAACTGCGTGGGAGGTGGCGTCGATGGTGTTTTTAATGCGGAATTCGCTGGAGCGGAACCGCTTTTCGTAGTGAATGTTGCTTTCGGTGTGCTCGGCAATGCGAGCCATTGCCATAATAGATTCCACAGGATATTTACCTGCGGCGGTTTCTCCCGAAAGCATAATTGCGCTGGAGCCGTCGTAAACCGCATTTGCCACGTCGGAGATTTCGGCACGGGTGGGACGGGGATTGGTTATCATAGATTCCAGCATTTCGGTGGCGGTAATCACACGCTTGCCCAAAAGACGGCATTTGGTGATAAGCTTTTTCTGTATGGCGGGAAGCTCCTCGTAGGGTACCTCCACACCCAAGTCGCCACGACCGATCATAATACCGTCGCATTGGGTGCATATAGATTCTATGTTGTCAATGCCCGCACGGTTTTCAATCTTTGCAATCAAGCTCACGCCCTTTGCGCCGTTGGCGGTAATGAAATCCGAAACGGCAATAAGGTCTTCCACTTGGGAAACAAAGGAGCAGGCGATAAAATCTATATCCTGAGAAATACCGAAAAGCAGATCCTTTTTGTCCTGCTCGCTGAGGTATTCGCTCTTCAAAATCTTGTTGGGGAAGCTCATGCTCTTGCGGTCGCTTAATTTTCCGCTGTTAAGTGCGGTGGTGATAATGTTGTTGCCCTCGATGGCAACCACCGCAAAGGACATCAATCCGTTGTTTACCAGCACAATATCGCCAACCTCCAGCTCACGGGGAAGGTTTTTGTAGCTGACCGAAACACGGCTTTCGTCGCCTACCGTTTCATCGGAAGTAAAGATAAAGCGGTCACCGCTGTTGATATCCACAGAGCCGTTCTCGAAAACACCTATGCGGTATTCGGGCCCCTTTGTATCAAGCATAATGCCAATGGGCAGGTTCAGTTTTTTGCGAACCGCCTTTATCATATCAATGCGCTTTTTGTGGTCCTCGTGACTGCCGTGAGAAAAGTTCAGCCGGGCAACGTTCATACCTGCCAGACACATTTTTTCCAGCATTTCCTCGCTGGAGCAGGCCGGACCGATTGTGCATACAATCTTTGTCTTTCTCATAATGTACCTCGTAAAAAAACAGAACCTTCCTCGGAAAGGTTCTGTCAAAATCTTCATAAACAGCAGGAAAGCTCCCACTGTAACGACATAAATAGAAACCATTGGGGCTTCTATGACAGACTCCACCTCTTATGTCCTTAAGGGAAATAACCTATTCAAAATAGCGGTACTTCTTACCGTTGGGAAGGGTAACAAATTTGCCGTTGTCATCATCCACTATAAAGCCATCCTCGCACATACTGCGAGCAACGGTGGTTCTTTTGCCGCTGATAGCTCTTTCGATGTCACCGCAAACGGCGGCGGCAGTGGGAAGCGAGCCGGCACCCTGACCGTAGAACACAACCTCGCCTACGCAGGAGCCCATAACGCCTACTGCATTAAAGGCCTCACGGATGGCGTGGAAAATGCTGTTTCGGCTTACAAGATGGG
>JAZSDB010000232.1:0-7950 GCA_045530975.1 Eubacteriales bacterium | reverse complement strand
CCAGGCCGCCGAAATTTCGGCTTGTGGGATCGATATAGGTTACGGTGTTTAGCCCTGCCGTGGAATCACGGACAAATACTCCCAAACGGTATTCACCGCTTTTCAAGTCCTTGGCGGGAGTGATCTTAACCGTTTCCTCTCCGCCGTCACGGACATAGGTTATCGCTATGGGCTTGCCTCCGCAGCCGCTTACAAAGCTTGTAAGCTCGGAGGCCGATTGAAATTCGGTTCCGCCTGCCCGTATGATTATATCTCCTGCTTTAATTCCGCAGTCCTTGGCAGGAGATACCAAGCCCGATGCCGTTTCCACACCGGTTGTACCCAGCACCACTGCACCCTCGGTAAAGAATTTCACACCGAAGGGCATACCGCCGGGGATAAGCTCCAATTCCCCGCTTATGCCCTCTGCTCCCACCGACGAAGCCGAGGGGATACACAGAGTTAACACAAGCAATGCAGACAAAAGCACGGCACAAAGCTTTTTGTTTCTCTTATTTTTCATAATGCTTCCTACCTTTTTTTGATTTTGCATCAGATATAATTTATGTAGAAGCAATTTTATTATGCTATGAAAAATAAAGCAAAAAAATCAATATTTACCCTTTAACACCTTTTTCATTTTCTTTCTTTTATCCTTGGTGCGGTAGGTTACAATCAAGGTGCCCGTTACCGCAGAGGCCAGCAGGCAGGCAAGCATTAAGCCCACAACGGCAAAGCTCATTTCACCCTTCAACAGCAAGGAAAGCAAAAGCAGAGGCGCTCCCATCACGGCGGAGGAAAGCAATCCCGCACCCATAGGATTTTCCTTACAGCGGGATGCGGAATAGCCGCCGCCGATCAATCCGCCCGCAAAAAGGCAGATTGCCGCAGTGAGAGTTACCATAGATGTGGGGTCGCCCGATTTCAGCAGGGCAATGGGTGACAAAAGAACCGAAAGCAACGTGATGCCCAGCCCCACAGCACCTCCCACAAGGCAGGAAATGCTTAATTTTCCGCCCTTTTCCTGTCTTTCCTTCTGTGCTCTTTTTGTTTTTTTCATATATATCTTCCCTTCCTTTCGGTTGATATATATGCAATGGAAAAGTGACTTATGCCGAGAAGATTTTTTCGATAAATCCAAAGGTAAATTCATCCAGCAGAGAGAAATTCATTGCGGGAATATATATATCCTCTATACTCTTATGGACTTCTCTCGCCCTTTTCAATTCCTCGGAAGCATTGCTTAAGAGCTCACCGCAAAGCTTCTCCGCACCGCTTATCCTCACACGGGAATTTTGCAGACAGCCGCTTTCGGCAAATCGGGAGGAGGATATATTCTTCACATTTTCGGCCCTCTCCCACAGCTTGATTTTGGAGGAGGAAATCAGGGTATCTCTTTCGGGGAAATAAATACCCTCGGCCACCGCAGAATCCAAGGGAGAATAGGCAATCACCGAGGAAAATCCCTTTTCGGTTGCAATCCTTTCCAGCGCCACCATCATCTGCTCTGCACAACGGCCGTTGATGTGGATAAGATTTTTTACAGAGCCGAAGGACGGCAGTGACTTTATGCCGTCGGAGGTAAAGGCGGAGGCGAAAATCGGCCTTTTCACACCCCTTTGGGGAGCAATGCCTTCCAGCAGCTTGAAGCAGTAACGCTCCAATGCACCCTTGTCGGTGCATTTTGCGATAAGAGAGCGCTTTACGTCCAGCGATTCGCCGTAGGTACGCAATGCGCCGTAGGCCTTTTTGTAGCAGAGCGCCTTCTTGTCGGTCAGCCCGATAATCTCCTCCCTGCGGGGCAACAGCTTTTCCTCCTGCCAAAACTGTCCCAGATTTATAATATTTTCACGGACACAGGGATAAACCGTATCCATTGTATGGGGAGAGGTGCCGTCGGCCACCGCAATTGAGCGCTGTGGGACAATAATTCCGTCAAGGGAATCGCTGTCGGAGGAGCAATAGATAAGGTGGGTATCCATTCCCTGCTTTTGCGCACGGCCTGCCACCCTGCGCATAAAGGTGGATTTACCGCATCCGCTGGAGCCCTTAAGGATATACAAGAGCTTTACCTCGGAAAAAACATTATTGAATATAGAAACAAAGCCGTCTTTTGTGTTTGCACCTGCAAAAAATTCCATATAAGCACCCCTTTACCTATGCACTGACCGATACCGAAAGAAAGCCCCGCTCCGAGGGAATATAAAAGCTGTATCCGTCGGAATCCTTCAGAAAAAGCTGTATATCAAAGCCATCGCCGTATTTTTCCTTCATTTCCCTTTTAAGCTCCCTCTGGCGTTCCTTGGTGAAAAATTCGTTCAATGTGCATTTTGTGCCGAATTTACGCTCCCAGACCTGTGCCTTTCTCTGGCATTTCAGCTGTCCGTCGCCCAAGGAAATTCCCACCTCCAGCAGTACCGACAAATATTTCTCATCGCAGAAGGGCGATTCCCATCTCAAATAAACGGAATGGGGCTCACTGCCCTTGTTTTTCAGCGCCTCCTCCTTCAAATCCCTTTCGGCATAATAGAGCAAGCTTTCGGCAAAGCGCTCGTAAAAGGGGGCGGCATTTTGCAAAAGAGGGTCGCCCTTGGGACAATTCAATTGAGGATAGCGGAGGTTTATTTTCAGAATAACCTCACCGTCGGGGGACAGAATATCCTTTTTGATTTGCTTTTCGGTTAAGGAAAACACTTTTTTCTTTGTAAATAACATCAATCATCACCGAAATATATCTATTCGGCAGCAGAGGATAAAATTCTTCACAGCTTACTTTTTATGTCTTCCCAATCTTTCACGGCGTCCCAAAACTCTGCTCGGATTTACATATACCGTATCCGACATACCCTTTTTGCCAAAGGGGAAAAGAGGCGTAAGATAGCCCACACCGAAGGATTTTCGACAGCAAAGCAGAACCGACAGCCATATTACCGAGGCGGCAAGACCGTAAAAGCCGAAAAGCTCTGTGAGCACCAGCGAAACAATCCTCCACAGCACGATAACATACATATAAGCGGGAGTGATAAAGGCGCAAACTGCCGAAAAGGCCACAATAATTACCCCCACCGAGGAAACTATCCCTGCCTCCACGGCGGTATTTCCCAATATTACCGAGCCCACTATTCCCACCGCATCGCCCACCGTTCTGGGCATACGGACACCTACCTCACGGAGGATTTCAAAAAGCAGTAAAACCGTAAGAATTTCCCAAAAGAAGGTTATGGGAATATTTTGCCGTGCCTCATCGATTATTCCGTAAAACTGTGACGGCATCACCGATGAATCGTGACCGATAACACCGCAAAGAACGGCAGGAGAAAATATTGCGGCAAGAAAGGCAACAAAGCGCAGTGCTCTTATAAAGGTGGCAAAATAGCTTGTATGAAGATAATCCTCGGAGGATTGAAGCCCCTCAATAAAAAGATAAGGCACAGTGACCGCAAAGGGACTGCCGTCCACAATAATTCCCACACGCCCTGCCATCAGCTTGCTTGCGGCCTTATCTACCTTTTCGGTACTGCCGTACAGCGGAAAAAGGGTGAGTCCCCTTTTCTGCAAAAGCATTATCACATTGGTGCTGTCGGTAACCACGGATGCAGATATGCCCTCAAGCTTTTTTGCGATTTCCTCCACAAAACGGCTTGAAGCTCTTCCCTCCACATAGGTCAGCACCACGTTGGTCTGTGAAATATCGCCCACTGTGAAAAATCGGAATTTCAGGTCGGGTGTGCGGATAATTCGGCGGAGCAAAGCCATATTTACCTCTGCATTTTCCACAAATCCCGCCTTGGGCCCACGCATGGTAACATCACTGCCCGGCTCATCCACACCTCTCCCCGGCGAAAGCTGTGCATTGGAAAGAACGGTATAAAATCCCCTTTCGCTTTCCACAATAATAAGGATGTCCCCCTTTGCGATTTCCTCCGCCCCGTGGGAGGGATTTTCGGCATTTTTCAGGTAATGGCATCCCAAAAGTGTGCCGAAATCCCCCGAAAATTCGGCAATATTGCATTGAAGCAACGGCTCTATTATCGATCGGGTGACATACATTCTGTCGCAAAGTCCCCTTAAAAGCATAACCGCAAAGCGCCCCTTGACCGTGCCGCCCGTCCGAAGCACAAAATCCTGACAGTCCTTGAAGCGTGATTGCACCTCATTAATGTAATTATCAAATTGATTTTCCATAAATTCACCGAGCTTTTTTAATTTTATTATGCCCAAATACCCCACTTTTAACCTTTCCTTTTAAAAGATATTGACATAATCGGCGGTATGTTATAAAATATTATGCAGTAAAGAAGCGGAGGAAATTATATGGCAAAAAGACGCAAAGATAAGGTCAGCGGTATTATTGCGGCAATCCTGTGCCTGCCAATTATTGCCATTGCGGCGCTGTTGATTATTCATCAGAACAGCGATGTAAATCTGGACAATATAATAAAGGTTTCACTGAAAACACCCTCTGCTGAGGAAAGCGTGACAGAAGCTGAAAAGGATTTGGTATTTTTTACCGAATTTATCAGCAGCTCCCTTCCCATCGATACGGCAATGAGAGATATTTCGGAGGAAGAAGCGGTTTACATAATCTTTTCCGACGAGAACGAAAGCTACAGCTTTAAGTTCTATCCCTCCCTGGACCTTTCGGGCTGTCTGATTGTCAGTCCCAAGGGTGATTTATATGTTCCCTCCACCGAAAACGCAAGAAAGCTTTTGCTCAGGTCGGAATTTGATTATCTTTATAAGAATTATTTCCTCCCCGATTTAAGCATTTTAAGCGGCGAGAAGAGCTTTACGGTTCACCCCGTCCACAGCACCTGGAGCTACTACAAGCCCGACGGAAAGCTTTACAGCTACACCCCTGCGGAAACCTCCACAGGCGAGGAAAGATACACTGTTACCAAGGGCTTGGAGAATAAATTAAAGTTCACGCCCGACGACGATGTGCGTCCCTTCGACATTAAAAATATGAAGTTCGTTGCCGAAAACGGTACCGAATACGAGCACATAAAGGATATTTCCGAGCTCAATCTTTCCTTCGATACCGTCATAGATGTTTCCTTTACCGCAATATGGAGCAGTCAGAACGGCGCTCAGGCCTTTGGCGAGGCGGAATATAAATTCAAGCTGATTTACGACATTCCCGCAGTGCTCACCTTGGCGGACAAGGAGTACAGCATAGGTGACATAATTAGGATAGACGCAGACAACCTCAGCGAGAGCGAATATATCGAGCTTTCCTGCACCTTAAAGAACAGGGGCATAGATTTTGACCTTGTAAGCGAGGGCAAGGGAGTGGCATTTATTCCCATTTCCAACGATACTTTGGAGGGCGATTATCTTATCGAGCTGGTTACCGAGGTGACCACCCTTTCCGAAAAGGTACATATTACGGGAGGCACCCTTGCTCCCTTTGTTCCCATAAGCGGTGTTTCAAACGAGCAATACGACACAATGCTGTCGCCGGACAAGCTGAAGGAATTCAACACGGTTATTTCCTCACTTACCGAAACAAGGCCCAATGTAAATTACTTCCCTCAGGGAAAGATAGTGCTTAATTCACCCATCAACGGCGCAAAGCCGGTTTATGAATTCGGTCAGACCTTCGGTATCCCTGCCGCACAGCTCAGCGATTCCGGCACAAGAATTGCCGAGGGACAGATATTCGAGGTGAAGGAGGGCACAAATGTCCGTGCTGCTCAATCCGGTGAGGTAATCTTCAACGGCGAGCTGGCGCCCACAGGCAAAACGGTAATCATCTATCACGGCTTTGGCATTTACAGCTATTACTACCATCTGGAATCGGTAAACGAGGACATTATAAGGGGTATGGCCGTGAGCAACAGCCAGATTATCGGCACAGCAGGAATGAGCGGATTTACCAACGGAAAAACCGTTCTTCACTATGCGGTAAGCATTGACGGTATTTTCGTAAATCCCCAATCGGTGAATTTTGTTCAGTAAGCAAGCAGCAATAAAAAACCGTCTTTCGGTTATTCCGAAAGACGGCTTTCTTTTTATATTTGAATTTTCACTCAGATTTTTTCCAATATCCAGAGCATACTGTGATACTCCAGATTAAGGGGAACGTGAAGACCGAAATTCATCAATTGGTCGCCACGGTAGGTAGCACCGCTAAAGCGTTCCTTATAGGTTGCCTCGGGGTCAAGACCTCTGAGAGTAAGGCGGTCGTTATGGCAATAGAGGCGCACGTGAGTGAGCAGATAGCCCGCTATGCACACGCTCTTATCCTCCGAAACGGTACACCAGGCGGAGCAGTTTTCGGTATGGGGATCACGCAGTCTGTGGTAGTGTCCCTTGGCAAGAACATCGCCGATTTCCTTGTAAAGAGCCGCAGTTTCACGAACCCTCTGCTGTTCCTCGGGAGAAAGAGCGGTGGGGTCCAGCTCGTAACCGAAGGAGCCGGTAAGCGCAACGGTGAAACGGCTGTTGAAGGGGGTTACGTGGTCGGTCTGGTGGTTGGGAGATGCCGAAACGTGGGCACTGATTGCAGACATAGGATATACCAAAGAGGTACCGTACTGAATACGAAGACGCTCAACGGCATCGGAATTGTCGCTGGTCCAGGTCTGAGGCATATAGTAAAGCATACCCGCATCGAAGCGTCCGCCGCCACCGGAGCAGGATTCAAAAAGAACATCGGGGAATTCCTGATTAAGACGCTCCATTACCGAATAGAGGCCGAGATAGTAACGGAAATCCACCTCACGCTGACGGTCGGCAGGAAGCATGGGACTGCCTGCCTCGCTCATATTGCGGTTGAAGTCCCACTTCACATAGGAGATACCGCCCTCACGGAGCACCTTTGCCACCGATTCATATACATAATCGCAGACATCGGCACGGGTAAGGTCGAGAATGAGCTGGAATCTGCCCTCGGAGCGAGGACGGTTGTTATAATGGAGGCACCAATCGGGATGCGCTCTGTAAAGGTCGCTGTCGGGAGAAATCATTTCGGGCTCAAACCAGATACCCAGCTGAACGCCCTTTTCGGCAAGGTGGTCGGAAATGCGCTTAATACCGCCGGGAAGCTTGGTTTCATTTACAACCCAGTCACCCAAGGAGCAGCAATCGTTATCACGCTTACCGAACCAACCGTCATCGATAACCATAAGCTCTATGCCCAAATCTGCGCAGGCATCGCCGATCTTCATCAAGCGGTCGCTGTCGAAGGAGAAGTAGCACGCCTCCCAGCTGTTGAGAAGCACGGGACGGCGGAGGTCACGGTATTTACCTCTGCAAAGACGCTCACGGAAGAGGGTTGCAAAATTATAGGAAAGGGTGTCCAGACCCTCGGAGGAATAGCTCATCACACATTCGGGAGTGGTAAATTCCTCACCTGCATCCAGCTTCCAACGGAAGGCCTCGGGGTTCAAT
Source organism: Eubacteriales bacterium (assembly GCA_045530975.1). Lineage (GTDB taxonomy): Bacteria > Bacillota > Clostridia > Oscillospirales > CAG-382 > Coliplasma. The sequence continues at coordinate 576 of JAZSDB010000232.1, read as the reverse complement.
CCCATAATGGCACGGGCGGAATCGTACTGATTTGCGGCAATTTCGCTCATAAAGGAGCCCGAATATACCAAAACAAAGCCGTAAGCATCGCCCGAAACCTCATCGGCAGTGGGAGAGGTAAGGATGAGGAAGGGGTTGTGAACGTGAGAGGATGCACCTCTGCGGGAGGACATTATAAATCTTCCGTGGTTAAGGGGTGCTCTTTCGATATTACGTTCACGGCAGTGAGTGCCGAAATTGGAGATAACATGGTAATTGATATTATCAAAGTCCACAGCCGCAGATGCCGCACGGTCGATAAATACCGAGGAGGCACCCTTATTGATAATTTTGGCATAGCGGGTGATAATATCATATTGCTCGAGAACGCAGTAATAAAGCTCTACCTTGATATTGCTTACACTGTCGTAAAGCTCTACCACCAGAGTTTCGCATTCGCTTTCATTTTCGCAGTAAACTGCGGGAAGTCCCTTAATGGAGGGCTTGCCTGCTTCAACACGGCGGCCGGTCACACGTAAATCAACTATAACAGAGCCGTCGGGGTTTGTGATTTCCAATGCGGGGGTACGCATATCC
>JAZSDB010000237.1:0-6958 GCA_045530975.1 Eubacteriales bacterium | reverse complement strand
TTTTTCAAGGCACCTGTCCTTGAAAAATACAGAAATTTTATTGCATAAGTCCACGTTAAAGCGCAGAGCGGCTTTGCTATTCTCTCGCCGTGAAAACGTCGGCTTGAACGTAATATATACTTACAATAATTTTCTTGCACTTTTGAAAAAGTGCCAAAACTTTTTTAAGCTCACGTTGTAGCGCCGAGAAGCTTTGCTATCCTCTCGCCGTGATAACGTCGGCTCTTTTTATGTTCACTTTGTAATATAGATTTATTATCGGGAAAATTTACCGCGAATGTAAATTAATCCTTTTCTTTATGCTTTCGGTGGAAATACCGCTTATGTACATTCTGTCGCTGTATTCACCCTGACAGACAATAAAGCTTTTCGGCAGGTCGTTGCAGACATTCACAACTCCCCTTTCCTCTTCCTTTATACGGAAAAAGTCCTTTGTTGAAGCCGAAAGAGAGGCGGTTTCCATATCAAAAATGCCTATTATTTCTCTTTTGTCTATGCTTTCGCCCTTTTCAAGCTGCAAAAACCTCATAGCCCTATTTTAGTACATCCTTTTCAGTATTTCATCTCGCATTTTTTTAATGCTTTTCTCTGTTTTTTCTCACAAAAATCTCACTGTGAAATCTGTCCGTGAACAACAAGCACACGGTTGGCGTTTTTATCGTCAAAGGCCTCACTCTCACAGCCGGTTATAATTACCTGACGGTCATTTATCTTGGACAAAATATACCTTTTTCTGTCCTTATCCAGCTCCGAAAGAATATCATCCAGCAGGAAAACCGGATATTCACCGGTAAGCCGTGCTGAAAGCTCACCCTCCGCCAGCTTCAATGCCAGAACAACACTTCTCTGCTGTCCCTGAGAGCCGTACATCCTTGCACTTTTTTTGTTTATATAAACATTAAAATCGTCCTTGTGGATGCCGTACAGACAGACAAACCTTTCCTTCTCGGTTTCTGCCTTCTCGGTAAGCAGCTTTATATATTTTTCTCTTATTTCTTCCTGACTTTCGCCGTCGCCTGCCTGAGTCTGGTAGGAAATTGTCATTTCCTCCCTGCCATCGCTCATATCAAGGAGAAAACCCCTTGCCTCCTCCTCCAGCTTGGCAATATATTTTCGTCTGTTTACCGTAATTACCGCCGAAAGTGATGCTAACCTGTCATTGTAAACCGCCAAAAGGTCATCATTTACGTTGCCACGCTTCAAAAGAGCATTTTTTTGGGCAATAATCTTATTATATTCCGAAAGAGTGGATGCATATCTGGGAAAGGACTGACAGATGGCAATATCCAAAAATCTTCTGCGGTTTTCGGGCGCACCCTTAACCAGATTAAGATGGTCGGGAGTGAAAATAACACTTCTGAACTCACCTATAAATTCGCTTATCCTCAAGGGACCGCTGCCGCCTATGCTTATAGCACGTCTGCTTCCCTTTGAAAGTGTGGCAGACATTCTTCTTTTACCCCTCGCAGAGGTAAACTGCATAGAAATCTGTGCCTTATCCCTGCCGAAGGAAATCATTTCCCTGTCCTTGCAGTTGCGGAAGCTTTTTCCTGCGGCAAAATAAAATATTGCCTCTAAAATATTTGTTTTTCCTGCCGCATTTGCGCCGCAGATAACATTTACGCCCTCGGTAAATTTTATTGTATTTTCCTCCGCATTACGAAAATCACGAAGGAACAGCTCCTCTATATGCACCTTTTAGTCCTTCAGCTTGCAGGGCAGCACAAGATAGGTATAGCTGCTGTTTTCATCCTTTTCTGCCGGCTCGATAATCATACTCATAAGAGGAGTGGACATGGATGCCACAATCTTATCGTCCTTGCAGGCACGGAGCGCATCCAAAAGATAACGGTTATTAAAGCCGATTTCTATATCGTCGCCCTCTTTTTCTATCATAATGTTATCGTTAACACTGCCGTACTGAGTATTGCAGGAAATATTCAATTTATTGTCTTCAAATCGGCAGCGAAGAGGTGTTCTCAGCTTTTCATCAACAAGCAAGCTTGCTCTTTCCGCACTTTCAATAAAATCCGATCTGTCAATGGTGGCAAAAATTCTGTTCTGTGTAGGCAAAGCGCGCTTATAATCAAGATATTCACCGTCAAGCAAGCGGGAGAAGAAAATAATATTGTCAAGCTTGAAAATAATATACTTTGCTGTAAATTCAACCCTCAAGGGCTCCTCGCTGTCATCCAGCAATCTTGCAAGGTCATTAAGAGATTTACCGGGCACAACAAAGGAAAATCTGTTGTCATTATCGAAAACGCAGTTCTTTTCCTCTCTCATTGCCAATCTGAAGTTATCCAGAGCAACCACGGTAAGGGTTCTGTTTTCAATCATAAAGAGCTCGCCGGTAAGGATAGGTCTTGCCTCCGATTGAGCCACCGCAAAAACGGTAGAGGTTATAATTTCCTTCATAAGAGGACGGGAAATATGAAATGCATTGTCACCGCCAAGAGAAGGCAAATTGGGGAATGCCTCGGCAGTTACACCGTGAATTGAAAAATCACTCATTCCGCCGCTGATACGAACCATATTGCGGTCATCGGACTCTATGCAAATATCGCAATCGGGAAAATTGCGGACAATAGAGGTTATCTTGTGGGCGTTTATTATTACAGAGCCCTCCTCTATGGCAACAACGGTACCCATTGTGCGTACGCCCTTTTCAAGGTCATAGCCGCAAATTGTTAAGGTCTCGCCCTTCAATGTGAAAAGCAAGCCCTCCAATGCAGGCAGTGTGCTCTTGTTGGATGCCGCAGATGCCGCAGGCAATAAAAGAGAAAGTAATGTTTTCTTATCCGATATAAACTTCATATTTTAAACCTCGCTTTGCCGCCCTTCTTTCCCGTGGGCGGATTTTTTTATGGTAAATTTATTGCTGTTTTTTCTTTTCCACAAAGGCAGTGGTTTTTTCCACATGCTTTGCTATGGATTTCCACACTTTTTCCTGTGTAATTTCCACATGCTTTTTGTCGTATTTTCCCCTATAAAACCTATGCTGTTGAGGAATTTCCACATTTCCTTCGGGACTACTAATACTAATAATACTAATAAATATACTAAACCAATAGTTTCATTTCTTTTTAAAATCACGGTGTTTTTTCAGGAAAATTTTGCAGCTGTATCACCGTGAAAACAACAGCTTGAACGCAGTATACAACGTAATTTATTTATTACGCTTTTTAAAAAAAGCTTAGCAAAAATTTTTTCAAGTCTGCGTTGCAGTATCGGGAAAGTTTGCTTCCCTCTCACCGCAAACTTATTTTAAATCTGCGTTGCAGTATCGTGGGAATTTGCTTCCCTCTCACCGCAAACTTACAATCAAGGATTCGATATCGCGGAGAAGTGCTTTCAAATCTGTACTTCACTACACCGCGTTTTAAAAAACGTGTTTTAAGAAAGTTCTTTGATGATGGCTTTTATTTCGTTTGCAAAGGACTCATCCATTTTCATTTTACGTTCAATTACGCTGATAGAATTGATAATGGTTGTATGGTCCCTGTTGAAAATCTTTGCGATGGATTTTTGGGAAAGGTTTGTGCTCTTTCTCAAAAGGTAGATGGTGTAGTGCCTTGCCAAAAGGATATCCGCACTTCTTCTTGTGCCTATAATATCCTCCTTGTCCACACCGTAGCGCTTCTTTGCATAATCAAATACACGGTCGATTATCGCTTCTTCGCTTTTTGCACTGCTGAAGAATTCCGAAAGAACCTCCTGCGCCATCTTGTAATCGCATTCCTTGCCGGTTATGAGAGAATGCGCTCTCAGCTTTTTCAATGCGCCCTCTATCTGACGAATGTTTGTGGTAATGTTGTTTGCCAGATAATAAAGGATGTCCATATCTATATTGTAGCCGAAATCCATGGCCTTGCGCTTGAATATTGCCACACGAAGCTCCAAATCCGGCGGCTGAATGTCTGCCACCAATCCCATAACGAAACGGCTCTTCAATCTGTCCTCCAGATTGCCGATTTCATTGGGCGCACGGTCGGATGCAATAATTATCTGCTTGTTCATCTTGAACAGAGAATCGAAGGTGTGGAAAAATTCCTCCTGCACCGAAAGCTTGCCGGAAATGAACTGAATATCGTCAACCAACAGCACATCCAGATTTCTGTACTTTTCACGGAATGCCACGGGACGCTTGAAGGTAAGTGCTTCAACCAGCTCGTTGGTAAATTCCTCGCCGGTAACATATAAAATGTTGTATTCGGGATGGTTTTCACGGATTTTGTTTACAATAGAAAACAAAAGGTGGGTTTTTCCCAGTCCCGAAGGGCCGTAAAGGAACAAAGGGTTGTTCAGATCGAAGGGATGATTTGCCACCGCAAGGGATGCGGACTGAGCAAGCTGATTGGATTTGCCTACGACAAAGTTATCGAAGGTATATTCGGGATTAAACCTTGTCTGGTATGCCGAAACATGCTCCTCCTCACCGAGAACCTCTGCCTCCTCCTCCTCGGTGATAATCTTCAAACGTATGTCTGTGCCGATTATCTGTGAAAAGGTTTCACGAAGAACCTCAAAATACTGTGTTTCAACAAAATTTTTGCGGTTTTGCGGAAGAGAAACATATAAGGTCTTGCCGGTAAGCTTGGCAATTTTCAGCGGTTCAAACCACAGAGCAATTGTGGGAGAGGAATATTTCTTTGAAAGCTCTGCCAAAAGAAAATCCTTTATTTGCTTAAATTCGTTGTTCATATTTATACCTGTTTTTTCTGTGTTGAAATGTGTAAAAGACGATAAAATATTTAATCGGTTAATTATAACATATTGAAAAAAGAATGTAAAGGGTTTCTCAATAAAAAGTTATAATTATTAATATAATAACAATATATATGGGGCAAAATTTTCTCAGAAAAATAAAAAACTTTTTTCAACATATTGGGCTTTTTTTACGTATAATTTTTAAAAACAACAAAATGTATTGTAACGGCAAAAATTTTGAAAATTTAATGGCTTTAAATACAAACAAAAACTGCGAAAACACTTGACAAACAAGGAACTTTCGGTATATAATAGACTGCTGTTGCTATGCGGATAACCACGGTCCGCAGGGCAAAAAATTTGAAATTAATACTCTATGGAGGTGTAATAGGATGCTTAGAACATACCAGCCCAAGAAAAGACACAGAAAGATGGAGCATGGCTTCAGAAAGAGAATGGCTACCGCTAACGGCAGAAAGGTTCTCAAGAGAAGACGTGCAAAGGGCAGAGCAAGACTTACCTATTAATTTGTCTTAAATTTGTCCGAAAAGGGTTTTGTTTATGAACAAACCGCGCAGGATAATATCGCTTAAGGAAAATCACCTGTTCGCGAAATCATACCGCAAGGGCAGGTGTTTTTCCGGTAAGTATATTGCCCTTTACGTTCTTAAGAACTACGAAAAAAAAGAAAATAAATTAGGGATAACCGTGTCAAAAAGCCGAGGTAATGCCGTTATGCGTAACCGCACAAAGCGCATTATCCGAGAGGCATACCGTGTTTTTAGCCCGTTTATAAAAGAAGGTTATATTTTCGTCATCGTCGCAAAACAGCCCTGTGTGACAGCGCATGTTTCCGTGGTAACAAGCGAGCTGGAATATTTATTGGAAAAAGCGGCGCTTTTATAAGCAATTAAAGGTAAAGGCATGAAAAAATTATTTATCCTTCCGATACGGTTTTATCAAAAGCACATTTCTCCGTACAAGCCCCGTTGTTGCCGCTTCACGCCGAGCTGCTCGGCCTACGCTATCGAAGCTATCGAGAAGCGCGGCATATTTATAGGGCTTTTCCTTGCGTTTTACCGCATTTTACGTTGCAATCCCTTCAATAAAAATTGCGGGTATGATCCTGTCCCCGAAAAAAAGGTGAAAAAACGCTGATTTTGTGCTTTGCTTTTACAGCAAAGCTCTCTTTGTTTAAGGAGTTTTTTAACAATGAGTTTTATTTATGTCCCCTTTTCTTATTTAATGAAGCTGTGCCTTGCCATTTCAGGTAACCACTACATTTTTGCTTTGTTCTTCTTTGCACTGCTTATGGAAATAGTGCTTCTTCCCCTTGCAATCAAGCAGCAGAAAAACCAGATTAAAATGGCCGAGGTACGTCCCAAGGAAATGGCCATCAGGGAAAAATACAAGGGCAGAAATGACCGTGTAACCCAGCAGAAGATGACAATGGAAATTCAGGAAATGTACCAGCAGAGCGGTTACAGCCAGTTTTCCGGATGTCTGCCCCTTCTTATTCAGCTTCCCATTATTCTTATTCTTTTTACCATTGTGCGCGAGCCTATTAACTATGCAAGTGACCTTAAGGACAAGGGCTTTGATATTGCCGCACAGTCTAAGGTTGCCGTTGGATTTTACGAGGACCTTAAAAACGGTCTTAACAAGGATAAATTTGACAGCACCGAGGAATATAACGAATACGTTAAGCTTCTTGAAAGCTATCAGTCAAACCTTGGTCTTAAAAAGGTTGACGACGATACCCCTTCGGACGCAATCAAGGTAAAATGCGGCGATGAAGAATATTATGCAACCGGCAGCGGCCCTTATATGGACCTTGCTCTTTCCAGACTTATAATTGACGGCGAAGACGATATTAACGCACTTATCGAAGATGGTAAGGTTAATAAAGATATTCTTGACAACTATAAGGAAACCAAATTTGCCGATTATAAGGACGACCTTCCCAACTACCGTATTGGCAGTGTTAACCTTATCGAGGAGCCTTCTTTAAGCGGCGGCGACCCCTGGTTGCTTCTCATTCCTCTCTTTGTATTCCTTACCTCCTTCCTTTCCACCAAGATTACCCGCAAGTTCTCCGGTGCCGCAATGCAGACCGATGCCAACGGTAATCCCGTAGGCGGCGGATTGTTTATGGAGGTTGGTATGCCTTTATTTTCGACTATTTTAACGTTTAATTTCTCGGCGGCAGTAGGCTGCTACTGGGTATGGCGTACCCTTATCGGTATGA
>JAZSDB010000044.1:0-1654 GCA_045530975.1 Eubacteriales bacterium | reverse complement strand
ATAACTCCGAAAGCTATCGCCATTTTGTCGAAGGGCAACCGAATTTTTTCGGTGTTTTTATATGTTTTAAGTGGTAAAAGCCATTTGCCGATGTATATTTCAAAATCAAAGCAAATCGAAAGGGCGGATGTCGATTAAATCGGAAATGGCTATGAGAGTTTGGTTGTTTTCTCGGTTCAGGTTCCACCACAAGGCGCCCCGAAGATTCTTTTCGGACATAAGCCTTAATCTGGCAGAAATAGAGCGCACGTCCTCAAACCAAACTCTGTGCTGTTCTTCGCCGGAAACATAATCAAAATACGGCGCCACGGCAGTATTATCAAACATTATCTCGCTTCCGTATTCCGCCGCCAAGGAAAAGGCTCTTTTTGTGGAAACAGATGTGGCGCGGGACACCCCTTGGATGTAAGGCAACGTGAAATCATATGCGTAATTGGAAATGCCCAAAAGTATCTTCTCCGACGGAATTCGGGTTAATGCGTAATCCACCACATCCCTCACCGGTTTTATAGGGGAAACCGCCATGGGCGGACCGTAGGTATAGCCCCATTCATAGGTCATAAGCAAAACCGCGTCTGCCGCCTCGGCCAGCAAAGCGTAATCATGTCCCTCGTAAAGCACACCAGGCTGGTCGTCGGAGGTTTTGGGGGCAAGGGCTGTCATTACCCCAAATCCGTATTCTCTCAACCGCTCGCGGCAATATGCCACGAAATCTGCATATTTTACAGCGTTTTCCCTGCCTAAAAATTCAAAATCCACGTCCAGAGAGGTATATCCCTTGGATTGCATATTCATAATAATCTCGTCCAAAAGCTTGGATTGCAATTCCACGGAAGCAAAAAGGGTTTCCGCCAATTCCACCGAAAAATTATCCTCCCCCGTCAATGTGGAAAGGTGCATAACTCTTTCGGTGGGGTAATCCCTGGAAATACGGAGCATTTCCTCATCCTCGGGATATACCAGAGTGCCGTCGGGATTAAATCCGTAGGTAAAGGGCATCAATGCCCCCATTAAAGGAAGCGCACGGCGGAGCAAGGTCTCGCTTATAAAGGGATAGGCGTATCCGCCGGTGGCATAGCTACCCAAAACCTCACGGGTTATTTCAATATAAAGCCTTTGACCGATGAAAATATCCGATTTTCCGTTCAAAAACAGATTGTTTTTATAAAGGTCGTTAACGGTGGTGCCGTAAAGCGAGGCAATGGATTCCAGACTTTCGCCGGCAAGGACGGTGTGAGTGATAATTGGCTCCACCACCGCAATAGGCTGACCCACCGGCAACCGCAAAGGGTCGCCGATATCGTTATCAAAAGCAAGGATGGACGGGTCTGTCCCATAAACGTCGGCAATGGAATAAAGAGTTTCGCCGGGACTGACGATATGTATAACCATAAAAATGCCTCTTTTCTTTAAAAAATTGCTTTAAAAATAGGCTAAATAACCCCTGCATATCTTGATTTTATTATTATAATATGGTATATTATTTTAATACTTTATGTATTTTGATTATTATTTTCACGGAGCAAAAATATGAGCGATATCAAAACATCTATATGCGAAAAGGTATGCGATTATGTTGCGTCAAAGGGAGGCCAGCTTTCCCTTGAGGACGTTATGTCCTTTTTGGAAACCCCTGCCGATTCTAAATTAGGGG
>JAZSDB010000217.1:0-1929 GCA_045530975.1 Eubacteriales bacterium | reverse complement strand
CTTCAGAGATTTCAATAAAATATTCTCCGATATCAGGGAGGAAAACGAGGCATGAAAGCAACAAGACATTTTATGTTAGATGCCTATGATTGCAATTTTGAGCAGGCAAATAGCTTTATGGTTGTCAACAATCTGTTGGTTTCGTTGACAAACGGTTTAGGAATGAAACCTATTATGCCCCCCTATGTTCTTCCGTATTATTATTGTGATGAAACAGAAGACGGTGGCATAAGTGCTTTTGTGCTGTGCGAAAACGGTTCGCATATAACAATACATACCTTTCCTTACCGTTATTGCTACTTTATAGATGTTTTAACAGACAAGTTTTTTGAGGAAGAACGTGCAACTGAGCTGGTTTTAAGGCAGATTTATGCCAAGAAAATGAATGCTCAAGTAGTTGACCGTCGCTTTGCACCTCATAAAGGTTCTACAATTAACAGCAACAATGATTTTGGCCCACATTATACCGTCACCATAGATGATATTGATGCATCAATGGAAAGCATTTTCCGTTGGTTAGATCAGGTGGCACCAAAAATCAATATGTTGCCTATATCACGTCCTTATGTGATTTATGACCGAATCGATAATCCCGAGTATATATCCGGGTTGTTGGTTGTGGCCCAAAGTCATATTGCTTTCCATTATTCCATTCAGGAAAAATCGGCAAACCTGGACATTTTCTCCTGTAGCTTTTTGGATGACGGCGTTGTAGAGAATATATTGGAGCAAACCTTTGGAAAGAATATAAAAATACAGTTGTGTACCCGTGGTAGTAAACACAAGCACAATATACGCTATGCCGAAAAATATAACGAGAATATTCGTATGAATAAATCCTGGCGCAATAACATAATGTAACTATAAATGCAAAAACAAGCGGAGCGAAATGCCCCGCTTGATTTTTTATGTCATTGATTATACAGTGTCTATGTGTTATAATAGAAAAGAGGGAGGTGTTGAAATGCTTTCGAAGGATTTTATTATCGAAAATGGAGTGCTTATAAAATATGTGGGAAAGCATAGCGAGGTTGTGGTACCACGCATTGTTACCGAAATCGGTGAAGGTGCATTTCAACATTGCAACCGTCTGAAATCGGTAGTGCTTCTTGACAGCGTGACCAAGATAGGCGACAACGCCTTTGCTTGGTGTAAAAATTTAAAGTCGGTAGAAATACCCGAAAGTGTCAAGGAAATCGGAGATGGCGCATTTTATCAATGTCGTTCGCTTGTGGATAGGGAAGGGTATGTTGTTGTCAGAAATGTCCTCTACAATTATTTTGGCAAGATGACCGCATTTGAGCTGCCGAAATATATCACAAAAATCGGTCCGTGGGCCTTTTCCGAGTGCCCCTTTGTTATGAAGGTTTGGTTTTCCAAGGATGTGGAGGTACACAGCTCTGCCTTTGAGGGATGTGAATCTATGGCAAATTACGACGGATGTGTGGTGGTCAACGGAGTTCTGTACCACTATTGCGGCCCGAAAAATATTGCAATAATTCCCGATGGCTGTACCGAAATAGGCGAATCGGCATTTAAGGATTACGGAAACCCCACATCATTGCAATTGAGGAGAGTCTATATTCCTGCCAGTGTGGTAAAAATCCCCACGGATGCTTTCAGCTGGTGCGAACAGGATTGTATTACTATACACGCTCCCGCCAATAGCTATGCTCATCAATATGCAAAGGAAAATAACTTTTTCTTCCACGAAGAAGAGTAAAAGAATGCCGATGACGCAGATCCGGGAATGGCTGGGGCATAGCGACATGAGCACCACTGTGAATATTTACAGTCACATCGATATCGAAAGCAAGAAAGCAAGTGCAATGGCAATTGGTTCGGCTTTGGGATGACAAAGGGCTACCGAAATGGTAGCCCTTTCAGACCGAAGACAAACTCGTTCTTTACGCCCTTGAAAGAAAAAAC
>JAZSDB010000230.1:0-3276 GCA_045530975.1 Eubacteriales bacterium | reverse complement strand
AAAAGACGTCCTGCGGCAAAGGCCTCCTCGTCACTTATTGTTACAATTTTGTCTATTACCGAAACATCCAAAACCTCGGGGATAAAGCCGGCACCGATGCCCTGCAAGCCGTGAGGACCTGCTTTTCCGCCGGAAAGCACTGCGGAATTTTTGGGCTCCACCGCCACAATCTCTATGTCCGCCTTTTTTTCCTTTAAATATCTGCCCACTCCGGTAATGGTTCCGCCGGTGCCTACACCTGCTACGAAAATATCAGCTTCTCCGTTGGTATCACGCCATATCTCGGGGCCTGTGGTGTCATAGTGGGCCTGCGCATTGGCAGGATTTTTAAATTGGTCGGGAATATAGCTTCCGTCAATTTCCTTTTGTAAACGCTCTGCCTCGACAATGGCGCCTGCCATTCCAAGCTCGCCCTTTGTAAGGATTACCTCTGCGCCGTATGCCTTCATTAAGGTAATGCGCTCCTGTGACATATTGTCGGGCATAATAATAATCACTCTGTAACCCATTGGCACAGCAATTGCGGCCAATCCTATGCCGGTATTGCCGCTGGTGGGCTCAATAATAGTGGCGCCCTTGGAAATAATGCCCCTTTTTTCGGCATCCTCTATCATTGCCTTTGCCGCTCTGTCCTTGGCAGAGCCCGAGGGGTTCATCCCCTCCACCTTGGCAAAAAGCTTTGCTTTAAGCGAAAAATCCTTTTCTATATTTGTCAGACGTACCAGCGGGGTGTTGCCTACTGCCTCGCCTACGGATTTCAAAATGTAATCCATAATATCATTCCTTTAATCGTCGGTATGGTGGGATTTTTTCAATTCCTTCCGTTTGTGCAGTCGTTCGAGAATTTTTTTGTAAGCGATAATGCCCAAAAGGGCCAGAATTCCCATAACGATAAACAAAATTATTACACCAAGGTAATTTTTATCCGCCAAAAACTTTCCGCTCATGGTAGAGGTAACCACGCAGGGAAGTCTTGCAAGGGTGGAAATTATAACAAAATTTGAAATGCTTATTCTGGTCAGGCCAAAAAAGAAAATCAAAGGGTCCTTGGGTGTTCCGGGGATAAGATAAATCAAAAATACAAAGCGTTCAAGCTTCTTTTCGCCCTTTATAAATTTCAGCTCGTTAATCTTTTCGGTGGAAACGAAAAGCTCTACAATTTTAATGCCCCACTTTTTAACAAGGTACATTATAACTGCAGATGCTACAGCAACGCCTACAAGGCATATTACGGTACCCCAGAACCAGCCAAAGCAAAGCCCCAAGCCAAGCTCAATCACACCGCCGGGAATGGGTGATACGATTACCTGTAATATCTGTATGCCAAGGGCTACCAAAACACCGGTGTTTCCGTAGCTCTGTATGAGATTTTTGAAATTAACGGCCAAATCCGAAATGGGAGCATCGCCGTTTGAAAATTTAAGTGCCTCTACCACATAATAGGTAATGGCTGCGGCAAGCAAAAGGGTAATAACCACAAAGATAATGGCAATTGTCTTTTTTCGCTTTAATAAAAGCTTTTGCTCTTCTGCGGTGCGCTCTGTCTTTTCGGTTTTGGGGTTCTTATTTTTCAAGCTCATACTTTCCCCTTAAATAGTGTCAATTATAGATAAGTTTAGCACACAACAAATTATCTGTCAATAAAAAATCCCCCAAAACCTTTGGGGGATTAGGATTTTTTGGATTTTGTTCACCTTTTATCAAAGCTTTTCTCGCTTGGTTTTGGATAAAAGCTCTCTGGTGGCTTCATCGGGCAGTCCTGTGGGCTCCAATCCGTTATTTCTCTGCCAGATTTTCAGCTCGTGACGGCTTTTTAAACCGAATATGGGGCCGTTTCCCACATCAATGCCGTTTTTCTTCATCAAGCCCTTCAGGTCGGCCACCCGCACTCTGTCGTCGGCTTCTTCATTTTGTGCTTTTGAAGCAAAGGCAGAGATTGTATTGGTCAGCTCGGGAATGCATCCGTTTATAACCGATGTGTAGATGTAATTCAATAATAACCACGTGGGCTCATCGGTTACTCCCGTTTCGGTCAAGCCGAAAACCCTCTGCAATGCCCTTACGGATGCTTGAGTTTTGCTTCCGTAAATTCCGTCCTCCTCCAATTGTCCCACATAGGGAATAGCTCTGAAAATGCGGTTGATTCTTTGCTGAATGTATCTTACATTTTCACCTTGACTGCCCACCGAAAATACTCTTTGCGGATAATCTGCGGTGCTGTCGCCGCCATCGGAGGCAAAAATGCATTTTGCAAGGACCGCACTGTAAATTACATTCATCCTGTTCCAGGTTGTTCTGTCAATTATGCCGTTTCTCGTGTATCCGAAAAGGGACTTGAAGGCATTAACGGCGGCGGTGGTTTCGTTACCGAATATGCCATCCTCCGCTATTTTCGGTATGGTTAAAAATACATTGCTTATGTTGTTTAAAACCTGCTGTGCATAGAGCACATATTCACCTCTTGCACCCACAGAAAGGTCGTATTGAGGGTATGGCACCGGGGTAGGGGCATCCATTGGCTCGTCGGTGTTTTCCAGAGTGCCGTTGTAAACCGATACCAATTTCTCCCAAACCACCTCATCCACCACTCCCGTGGGGCTTAAATTGTATGCATTCTGAAAGCTTATAACTGCTTTTCTTGTGCCATCTCCGTATATGCCGTCAAGGGTGGGAGCTTCCACCAATGGGTTGAATATGCTGATTCTTTGCAGGTAAAACTGTATTTCCTGCACCTCCGAACCTCTTGAATTAAGCTTCAAGGGATTTCCGGGATATAATTGTTGGTTGTATGCCGCTCTTTGACCCTCGCTGGTTAATTCCGATAAACGCTTTACCGATGCGTATATTCTTGAAATTCTGTACCAGGTGTTAATATCGGTAATTCCGGTAACGGGAAGAACGAACAAGCGCTGGAATTCCCGCACCGTGTTTTCGGTGGATTGGTCATAAATGCTGTTAACCCTTATCAACGGCAATTGAGGATAATTAATGGCAATGCGATTTAATTGCTCCTGCAATATACGTACATCCTCACCCTCCGCACCTCTCGATAAGGGAAATCCGGGGTAGGACTGCTCCGATGAACGTATGTCATCGGTTTGGTTTATCAGAACATCTCCGTAATAAAATCCCAAAATGCTATCTGCGCTTTGACCATCCTCCGCCAAAGCCACAGTACCCCATTGGGAAAGCCCTGCACAGGTGGTTGTCGAGCCGTCGCAATAGGAGGCGAAAAGGGGCTCCATATATCCTATCTTGCAGGAGATGCCACGCAGA
>JAZSDB010000231.1:0-14574 GCA_045530975.1 Eubacteriales bacterium | reverse complement strand
CAACCCAAACTATTGCAACAATGGCAGATTTCTTAACCATAGAGGGCTTTTCGATAGCCATAAAGCGAACGAGAATATGGGGCATACCGAAGTAACCGAGACCCCAAGCAAGGCCACTGGCAATTTCAGCGGCGGGAGCCGAGAAGAGGTCGTTTATAAAGTTATAAGTAGTGCCGCTGTTGGATGTGATCGCAGTGTTAAGCGCATTGAAATCAAGTTCCTTGGTGCAAACGACGATTATCGGAACAGCAAGAACGGCAACGAGCATAAGCATACCTTGGAAGAAGTCGGTCCAGCAAACCGCCTTGTAACCGCCAAGGAAGGTATATATAATAAGGATTACCGCGAAGATTATTATAGCAACGCTCGGGTCGATAGAGGGGAAGAGCGAGGTGAATACGCTCGTACCTGCAACGAACGCCGAAGCAACGTACACGGTAAAGCAAGCGAGGAACACGATAGCGCAAACCAACTGCAAAGACTTGCTCTTGGTCGCAAAACGGTTGGAAAGATACTGAGGAAGAGTAATCGAGTCGTTAGCCGCCTGAGAGAAACGACGAAGTCTGCGTGCGATAAGAATCCAGTTAAGCGCAGTACCAAGCGCAAGACCGATGCCGATCCACGCCTGACCGAGACCAAAGGCAAGAATGCTTCCGGGCAAGCCCATCAAAAGCCAAGCGCTCATATCCGAGGCCTGTGCACTCATCGCAGTAACCCACGGACCCATAGAACGACCGCCCAAGAAATAATCCTTATCGGTTTTACTTTTTGATTTTAAGAAAAATACCATACCAATGGTGAGCATAGCAACAAAATATATAACCAGCGCTACAAGTTCCCAATTCATGGTAAATAACCTCTCTTTCTGAAGTGCGATTTTATTCAGTTTATCACACTTTTTGCAAAAATGCAATATCATTTTATCAATTTAATTAATTAAAGTGGCGAAGGTTTTTATTTTTTTTGGTTTTTTCGGGCCGATTGTGAGAAAATGTTTTACAATTCTATAATAAAAGCATTACCGATTTAAAATATCAAGAGATTAAATTGAAGGCAGAAAGGAGGAGTGTATATGAAAAACAAGACACTCGCAATTACAGCTACGGCAATACTTACCGCCGCGGCAATAGTCCTGACAGTAGGCCTTTCCCTTTTCAACACCTCGGCTATCGGCGAGATTCTGGAAAACTCCGGCATTTTCAATGAAGAGCCCAACGTTGATATAAGCGTTGTTCCCGAGGTTATGCCCGAGCTCGAGCCCGAAGTCATCCCCGATGATATTCCGTTGCCCGACAATACTCCCGAGCCCGATGTGGAAGCAGAGGAAATAATCGAGCCCAACGTTGACATAAGCGTTGTTCCCGAAGTTATGCCCGAGCTTGATGCACAGCCCCAATATGAATATCCCCATTACGGATATACTCCCGGTGATGCAAGAGATGTTTATGTGGGCGGCGGCGAGGATGTAAACAAGGGTGTGGTTATCGATGTTTACTCTCACAAAACGGGCAAGCTTGTAGGCCAGCTGGCCTTCACATCCCAAGAGATTTGCAGCTATATCAGCAATCTTGTACGTGATGACTTTGAGCCCGCAAATGAGCTTTGGATTGACAGAGAAGCAAAAATCTGCCAACCCCTTCCCCAAGGCGAATACCGCATAGAGGTTTATGCGGGAACCTGGTTCTCTTACACCTACGGCAAGGGTGAAATTTTCGAGCTTACCCAGTGCACCCTTACCTTCTCCGGCGGCGAAAAGATTACCGGCTATATCGATATGCTTATCGCAGACCTTATTGCGGATATCGAAGCAGGTAATGTGGAAGCTCCCGCTCCCGAAATGGCGGTTTCCAAGCTTATCTACCGTGGACTTGAAGGATATTGGGAGGGCTACTATGTGGAAGAGCTGGGATACAGCATCCCCGGCGCAGGACGCTTCTGCGAAAGATTCCCTTATCTTGACACCCAAGAATAATCTATGCAAACCAAAAGACGCAGAAGCTTCTGCGTCTTTTTTCTATTCCTGCTTCATCCAATCCTTCAATGCGGCGATGGCTCTCTTTGCATCGACCACACCCAAATCGTAGGTTGCCTGAATTTTTTTGTTATCATGCTCCATCCTGCCTGCGGGAGGGGGTGACGAAGGCCGTATTACAAATACCGACCCTTCCTTTTCGCTCTTTTCCACCAATTTCAGAGAATTGTTGTAATTCTCGTGACGACGATTAAGGGTTTGTACAAATTGGGGATATTTACGGTAAACCAATTTGGAGAGGAACGCCGGCTCTTTACTCTTTACATAGCCCGAGGGACGCGTGAGCACCACCACATTCTTCTCATATCCCATTTTTTGGGATGCCTCCAAGGGGATGCTGTCGGCACAGCCCCCGTCCAGATATTTTGCACCGTTCAAATCCACCAAACGGGAGAAAAATGGCAGTGAAGCCGAAGCACGGAGCACATCTATCTGCGCCAGCATATCGGTTATACGGATATACTCTGCACAGCCGCTTTCCACGTTGGTACAAACCGCATAAAAGGGTACATCGTTACTGAGAAAGGCCTCGTAATCATAGGGTACAAGCTTTTCGGGCAACTGATGATAGCTGAAATCCTCATCCACCACATCGCCCGTCCGAAGCCAATTGCGGATACTCATAAAACGAGGGTCGGAGGAATATCGAAGATAGTAATTAATGCTTCTCCCCTTTTGCCCCGAAAGAAAGGAGCAACCGTGCACTGCGCCGGCAGAAACGCCTATCACACCGTCAAAGCTTATTCCCTCTTCCATTAAGGTATCAAGCACCCCTGCGGTGTATATTCCACGGACTCCGCCGCCTTCAAGAACTATGCCTGTTTTCATCGTGTCACCTCTGTAATCTTCGCCTTGGATTATACCACCTTTTCATCATCGGCGCAAGTATTAACATATATCTGAATAATTAAATTCCATAGAGCAAAAAGTATAGGAGAAAGGAGATTTATATGAATACATTTGCCTGTATATTGCTTATAATCTCAGCAATTTCAATGTTTTTTGCCCTTTTTTGGAAAAGAAATGATTTTTAGGCCTTGACATTGACGTAACGTCAAGGAGTATGATAAAATAAAGAGGGTGATAAAATGCTTTTCGATATAAACCAAGTTTGTACTATGCTTGGCACAACTTCACGCACCTTGCGATTTTACGAGGAAAAAGGCATCATTAAAAGCACAAAAGAAGGTCTTTCCTCACGCCGTAAATATTCCAAGGAACAGGTAGATGCAATCCGCAATGTTTTGGTTTTACGCACCCTTGGACTTTCGGTAAAAGCGATCAAGGAACTTCAAGCAGAAAATACCGATCTAAAAAGTGCGGTTCTTGCACGCAGAGCTGAAATATATGCCTGGGTTTCCGAAAAAAGCCGAGAAATAGAACTATTAAACGAGGCCTTAGCAGTTATCGATGCAGGCGAGGACATATTTAACCGCAAAGCTATGGAAGCATCGCCCGAAGGAAATGAAGTATTTATTGAAATCGCCACAATTTGCACCAAAGCAATATGCGATAAAGATTACAAAACCGCAGAAGGTTATTTTTCAAAAACCCTTTCCGACTATATGCCCGAATCCGCCTTTTCGGCAATGATGAAGGATACCTTGGCTCCTGTCGGAAGCTTTGTTTCGGTTGAAACTGTTACGATAGACCCAAATTACGCCAATATAATATATTCCTTTGTCCGTTATGAAAAAATGGGGTTGCGGTTTAAATTTGTTTTTCATAACGGCAAAATCGACGGTCTTTGGACAAGCTATTATAGAAGTTGAAAGGAATCGACCATTATTACAAAAATGCCGTAAATAACGAAAGGAACAACTAATTATGCCATTTATAATAGGGGCCTTTGCCGTATTACTCCTTTTACTGATATTTGCATTATGCTCCAAAAAGGATATTTCAAACAACAAATACATATGCCCCAAGTGCAAAAAATGCTTTTATCCCCAAAAGAAAAAATATATATTTCTTCACAATATGTCTAACGAATCGGCATTTTTAAAATGCCCACACTGCCAAAAGAAAAGTCTTTGCAATATTTCGCACACTCCCGATGATTGAAAAGGTGGAAGATTTATGAAAAAAGTTCTTTTGATTTATCTGTGCTTGTTATCGGTAATTCTCACCGGATGTGAAATACATTTTGCCGATGGAACAAGGTACGATGTTCCTTGGTGGTTTGTCTTTTGTTTTATCACTCTGCCCTTTTTGATTGTAGGATTACTGTTCTTTATAAGCCAAATGCCCAAAAATTTCTGGGCGGTCTGCCAAAAATGCGGCACAAGATTTTACGTGAAAAAGCGTGTAATATCTGCCAGCTCCGCCACTCCCGAGCATTTTGACTTTATCACAAAATGTCCCCATTGCGGAGAAAAGACTATGTGCACAAGGTCTTATGACCAGGAATAAAACAAAACCGCAGGTTTTTCACACCTGCGGTTTTTAATTAAAGCTTATGCGATTTCAAGGCAGAGCTTAATCATATCATTAAACCCTGTCTGACGTTCTTCGGTGGAAAGCTCCTCTTTTGTAAACATATGGTTGCTTACAGTGCATACGCAAAGGGCCTTTGCCTTTGCCTTTGCGGCAATCATATACAAAGCGGCGGCTTCCATTTCCACGCCCAAAATACCCATTTCTTTCCACTGAGCATTAACCTTTTCGGGGGCATAGAAAACGTCGGTGGAATAAATATTACCAACCTTTACATTAATACCCAGCTCTCTTGCCTTGGCATCTGCCGCCTTCAACAATTCAAAGTCAGCAATAGGAGCAAAGGTGCCGGGAAGCTCATACTGCCAAGCAAAGTTGCTGTCGTGGCAAACGCCCTGAGCGATAATAATGTCACGGCAGTTTACACCGTCACCGATACCGCCTGCGCTACCTGCGCGGATAATGGTTTTCACACCGTAATGGTTGTAAAGCTCATAGGAATAAATGCCGATGGACGCCATACCCATACCGTGACCCATTACCGAAACACGCTTGCCCTTGTAATAGCCGGTGTAGCCCAGCATACCGCGAACCTCGTTGAAGCAGAATGCATCCTCAAGATAGGTTTCGGCAATATATTTAATTCTCAAAGGGTCGCCGCACATTATAACTGTTTCGGCAATATCCCCTATTTTTGCGGAATTGTGAGGAGTGGACATATAAATAACCTCCGTTTTTATAATGAAAAGTGAAAAATTGCATTTGTTTTTTCGGCAAGAACGAAAAAACGTCACTTTCTTTTATCTGTTTTTAATTGTGCTGCCAAGCGCCCAGATACTTCTTCTGATTCTCGGTGAGGGTATCTATCTTGCAACCCCAGAAAGCGAGTTTTCTGCGAGCAACATCCTCATCTACTTCACGGGGCACGCTGATAAGCTTTTCGGTAATGTTGCCCTTATTGTTTACAAGGTGCAATGCCGAAAGGGCCTGAATAGCAAAGGACATATCCATAATTTCGGCAGGGTGTCCGTCGCCTGCGCAGATATTTACCAATCTGCCCTCGGCAATTACATAAACGGTATTGCCGTTGGGAAGCTTGTAGCCGATAATATTGTTTCTTGCCTCGAAGGTTTCGGTAGCGTATTCACGCAATGCCTTCATATCCACCTCTATATTGAAGTGATCTGCATTGGTAAGGATTGCGCCGTCCTTCAGCAAGGGGAAATGCTTGGTGGTGATAACCTCGCAGTCGCCTGTAACGGTGCAGAAGAAATCGCCTTCCTTTGCCGCATCCTCCATAGGCATAACCGCAAAGCCGTCCATAACAGCTTCCATAGCACGGATAGGATCAACCTCGGTAACAATAACCGATGCACCCAATCCCTTTGCACGCATAGCCACGCCCTTGCCGCACCAGCCGTAGCCGGCAACAACAACCTTTTTACCTGCTACAATAAGGTTGGTGGTACGGTTGATGCCGTCCCAAACCGATTGACCTGTGCCGTAACGGTTATCAAAAAGATGCTTACAATCGGCATCGTTAACAAGAACCATAGGGAATTCCAAAACTCCCTCTCTTGCCATTGCCTGCAAACGGATAATGCCTGTGGTGGTTTCCTCACAGCCGCCGATAACATTGGGGAGAAGCTCACGGTATTTTGTGTGAATAAGATTTACCAAATCGCCGCCGTCATCGATAATAATGTGGGGCTTGCCCTCTGCAATAACACGGGAGGTATGTTCCTCGTATTCTTCATCGGTACAGCCGTGCCAAGCGTATACATTCAAGCCGCCGTGAACCAAAGCCGCCGCCACATCATCCTGTGTGGAAAGGGGATTGGAGCCGGTAATATACATTTCTGCGCCGCCGGATGCCAAAACACGGCAAAGATATGCGGTTTTTGCTTCCAGATGCACCGAAAGTGCAATGCGCATTCCCGCAAAGGGCTTGGTCTTTAAAAACTCCTCTTCGATTCCTCGAAGCAGGTCCATATTGCTTTTAACCCATTGAATTTTTGTTTCTCCGCTTTCCCAAAGGGAAAGGTCTTTGATATCGTAGGACATAATCAGAGTACCTCCTTCATTTCAGCAACTTTTGCATAAACTTCTTCAATATCTATTGTGGTGAATTGCTTGTTCTTGAATACAACACGGCCGTTAAGGATAACCGTATCGGTTTCGCTGCCGTCTGCACAGTAGCAAATCATAGAATAGGGATCACGGAAGGGAACGAATTGGGGAACCTTCATATCCAGCAATGTGATATCTGCCTTCCAGCCCTTTTCGATCTTGCCCAGCTTTTCAATACCGATTGCCTTAGCACCGTTTACGGTAGCAAATTCAAAGGCACGTCTTGCGGGAACCGAGGTAGGATCGCCGGTGATGCCCTTCTGAAGCATTGCGCAATAATTAAGCTCGGCAAACATATTAAGAGAATTATTGGATGCGGTGGAATCGGTACCCAGGCAGACATTCACTCCTGCCTTGTCCAATTTCTGTATAGGAGCGATGCCGTTACCCAATTTCAGATTACTGCGGGGATTCGATGCAACGCTTACACCGCATTTTGCGAGAATGGAAATATCGTTATCGGTGAGCTGTACGCAGTGGGCGGCGATGGTCTTGTTTTCAAAAATGCCCAATTTATACATATATTCGGTGGGGGTACAGCCGTGGGCCTTTATGCAATCCTCAAATTCGGTAACACTTTCGGAAAGGTGGGTATTTATACCCAGACCCAATCGCTTCGCCTCGGCGGAAACCCTCAGCAGATATTCCTCATCGCAGGTGTAGATAGCATGAGGCGCCAGCATAAAGGAAATATTTTCATAGCCCTTGAAGGCCTCGATTTCGGCATACTGAGCATTCAATCTTTCCTGTCCGCCCTCGCTTCCCACCAAGCCACGGCTTACACAGGCACGCATACCTGCCTTGATAGCCGCCTTGGCAGAGGAGCCGGGGAAAAGGTGCATATCGCAAAATGTACCGCAGCCCCTTCTTATCATTTCGGCACATCCGAGAAGGGAGCTCCAATACGCCTGCTCATCGGAAAGCTTGTCCTCTCTGGGCATAACTCCCTCGAAGAGCCACTGCATAAAGGGCAGGTCGTCGGCAACGCCTCGAAGCACTGTCATATAATCATGAGTGTGGGCATTTACAAAAGCGGGGATAGCCAATCTGCCCTCGCCGTCAACAGTTTCGTCCGCAACAAAATCAGCAGGGATACTGCCGATAGAGGTGATTATACCGTCGGTAATGCAAATACAGGAAGAAACCGTACCTTCATCCTGAGGGAGCAATATATTTTTAACAAGAAGATTCATTTTATCCTCCAAAATCCATTATTGGTATTATTATACATTATCTTAAAGATAAAATCAACGAAAAATAAATAAAAAACCATTGATAAACGCAAATAAAAATGATATAATGACAGCGTATAGGCAAATATTCCAAAAATCGCTCTTGAAAAGCAGGTGTTTTATTATGTTTAAAATAGTTTCCAAGGAAGCATTGAACCCCACCGTTTCAAAAATGGTTATTCTTGCTCCCGAAATAGCTCGCAAGGCACAGCCCGGTCAGTTTATCATACTTCGTGTGGATGACGAGGGCGAACGCATTCCTCTCACCATTGCGGATTACAGCCCCGAGGAGGGCACCGTTACTATTATTTACCAGATTGTAGGCGGTACCACCAAGCTTCTCGATTCTAAAAACGCAGGTGAATTTATTGCCGACTTCGTGGGCCCATTGGGCAAGCCCACCGAAACCGACGGCATTAAAAAGGTTGCCGTTATCGGCGGCGGTGTTGGCTGTGCTATTGCTCTTCCCGTTGCAAAGAAGCTCCACGAGCTTGGCGCAGAGGTTCATTCGGTTGTGGGCTTCCGCAATAAAGACCTTTTGATTTTAAGCGATGAATTTACCGCCTGCAGTGATAAATATGTTGTAATGACCGACGACGGCTCGGTTGGCGAAAAGGGACTTGTTACCGACGCCCTCCGCAAGCTTATCGAAAGCGGCGAACAGTACGATGAGGTTATCGCCATCGGGCCCCTCATTATGATGAAGTTTGTTTGCAAGCTCACCAAGGAATTCGGCATAAAGACCACCGTTAGTATGAACCCTGTGATGATTGACGGCACAGGTATGTGCGGCGGTTGCCGTTTGACAGTAGGCGGAAAAGTGAAGTTTGCTTGTGTTGACGGTCCCGATTTCGACGGTCACGAGGTGGATTTTGATGAAGCTATGGAGCGTTCCACCATGTACCGTGATTTTGAGCGTCACGCTTATGAAGAAACCTGCAATCTTCTTAACAAGAAGCCGGAATAAAAGGAGAAGCAAACAAATATGGCTAATATGTCTTTGAAAAAGAACCCTATGCCCCATCAGGACCCTAAGGTTCGTGCACGTAATTTTGAAGAGGTTGCTCTGGGCTACACCCCCGAGCAGGCAATAGATGAAGCACAGCGTTGTCTGGGCTGTAAAAACCGTTCCTGCGTGGCAGGATGCCCCGTAAGAATTGCCATCCCCGAATTTCTTGCCCTTGTGGCGCAGGGAGATTTCGAGGGTGCTTACGAGATTATTGCAAAGCAGAGCTCTCTCCCCGCTGTTTGCGGAAGAGTTTGTCCTCAGGAAACCCAGTGCGAAAGCAAGTGCATTCGCGGTATCAAGGGAGAACCCGTTGCCATAGGCAGATTGGAGCGCTTTGTTGCCGACTATCACAATGCCAATTGCACCACCCTTCCCGAAGCTCCTGCATCCAACGGTCACCGTGTAGCCGTTATCGGCTCCGGCCCCTCCGGACTTACCTGCGCAGGCGACCTTGCAAAGAAGGGCTATCAGGTTACTGTATTTGAGGCCTTCCACGTAGCAGGCGGTGTGCTTGTTTACGGCATTCCCGAATTCCGTCTTCCCAAGGCAATCGTTGCCAAGGAAATAGAAACATTAAAGGCATTGGGTGTTGAAATAAAGACCAATGCGGTTATCGGCAAGACGCTCTCTATCGATGAGCTTTTCGAGGAGGGCTACGAAGCAGTATTTATCGGCTCCGGCGCAGGTCTTCCCAAATTTATGGGTATAGAAGGCGAAAACCTTAAGGGTGTATATTCCGCCAACGAATTCCTCACCAGAATCAACCTTATGAAGGCATATCTCCCCAACAGCAAGACCCCCATTCAGCATGCCAAGAAGGTAGCTGTTTGCGGCGGCGGTAACGTTGCAATGGATGCCGCAAGAAGCGCATTGCGTTTGGGTGCCGAGGAGGTTTACATAGTTTACCGCCGTGGCGAAAGCGAGCTTCCTGCCCGTGCAGAAGAGGTTGAGCACGCCAAGGAAGAGGGCATTATCTTTAAGCTCCTCACCAATCCTACCCGTATCCTCAAGGGCGAAAACGGTATGGTTTGCGGTATGGAATGTGTTGAAATGGAATTGGGCGAGCCCGATGCATCCGGCAGAAGAAGACCTATCGTAAAAGAAGGCAGCGAATTCGTTTTGGATGTTGATTGCGTTATTATGGCAATCGGCACCTCCCCCAACCCTCTTATTAAGTCCACCACAGCAGGTCTTGAAACCGAAAAGTGGGGCGGCATTATTGCCGACGAAACCGGCCTTACCTCCCGTAAGCACGTTTATGCAGGTGGCGACGCTGTTACAGGTGCCGCAACGGTTATTCTTGCAATGGGCGCAGGTAAAACCGCCGCAGACGCCATCGACAAGGACCTTTCCGGTAACTAATTGAATTACATAAAAAACCGCAGGAAATCCTGCGGTTTTTGTTTTGGTTATTTATCTGCGTGTATAATCGAACATCGGCTTTCCCTTGGTTTCGGCAAGGGCAATCACCTCTGCCATACGGGCCTCGGTTTCATCGGTGAACAGCAGGGTAAGCAGACCCACACCGCACCTTTTCAGCTCGGCCTTTCGGTCCAGACGATAGGCGGGGATAGAATTATAAATGGTATTTCTATGATTATGACCGCTTATAACGGGAAATTTTGCGCCTGTACGATCAATAAGGGTTTCGTGGCAATGCTTGGCATTTTTACAGCCCGAAATATTGCGGATAATGCAGGTGCGGGTGTGCATAAGAGGAGTCCTGCCATAGCCGATATATTCAAGTGCGCATCGGCTTCCCTTGGGGAATTTTCCGTCGGTTTCGGGGGAAAGCATTATGGAGGAAAAGGAATAATTTTCCAGAAACGCCAATGCTTCTCGATTGACCACATTGAAGGAATAATCGCCGTGGATATAAAAGCCCTTGCACATTTCCACCTGATAGAGAGAGGATACGGTGGTATGCCTTATTCCCATATCATAGACAGACTTCAGCCGTTGCTTTACCGGATCCATCTCATTTAAGAAGATATTACGGGGAAGAATGGCGGAAACCTTATCCGCATAGGGGGCAAAGCGTTTATCGGTACAGCACGTTAAAGGCACATCTATACGGGCGGCCGCAGGGGCATACCTCTTTAAAAATCCCTCGGAAGGCAATCTGCCCTCAAAGCGCAACACCAAACCCTTTTGCTTTGCAGGGTGAAGAATGCTTTCTATATCCTTTTCGGGAAATTGGGTAACGGCACTTGGCTTGGTGCAGACATACCCTTCCCTCTTAACCGCCTTTCCTGCGGGAGGTGCGGAAATACGGCTGAGCTTTTTATCGGCTTCGCTTCTTATGCCAAACATACCGCTGTTTATCTTTGAAACAAAATATCCGTCGGTGGAGCCGGAGCGGGAAAAGATTTGGTTTAAATATTTGATTTCCTCGGGGGTGGCATTACGTTTTTCATCTATGAGCTTGCGGTAAACCGAGGTTACTGCACCAACATAATCGGGGGCTTTCATTCTTCCCTCGATTTTCAAGCCGGTAATATTCATCTCGCAAAGCTCTTTTATATGGCCCGCCAGGCACATATCCTTTAAGGAAAGGGGATATTTGTTGTTACCCTTATAGGGCAGACGGCAGGGCTGAGCGCACTCACCTCTGTTGCCGCTGCGGTTACCGATAACCGAGCTCATCAAGCATCCGCCGCTTTCGCTTACACAAATAGCGCCGTGAACGAAAATTTCGGTTTCCAATCCGGTCTTAACAAAGGCGGAAATGTCCTCCTTGGGCAATTCTCTCGCCAAAACGGCACGGGTAAAGCCCAGAGCCCTCAAAAGCTCTCCGTCGGCATAGGAATGTATGCGCATTTGGGTGCTCGCATGAAGAGGTATATGAGGGAATTTCTCCCTTAACACCCTGACCAGCCCAAAATCCTGCACTATCAATCCGTCGGGATGCACGTTTTCGTCTAAAAAGCTTACATATTCCAGCACCGACGGAAACTCTTTATCATATATTAATGTATTGAGGGTGATGAGCAATCCCACATTTGCTCTTCGGCAGGTCTCGCCTGCACGTATAAGGGCAGAGCTGTCAAAATTCGATGCATTTATTCTGGCATTGAAAGCATTGCCGCCGAGATAAACCTCATCGGCACCGTTATCTATTGCCGCACGTAATGCTTCGGGACTGCCTGCAGGGCTTAAAAGCATTGGCATAGGGCATTTCACCTCCTTAACATTTGTATTATAATATTTTTAAGTATTAATGTCAATCATCTACATATTGCGGTTTTCTTTTATGTGATACGGCATAAATTGCTATTGAAAATGGGTGCGAAATGTGATAAAATCAATTGAATATACCATACGGAGGCAAATTATGATTGCAAACCCTACTTTTATCGAAAACGAAGGCGGAAGAAATAACGGATATGATCTGTTTTCTCGACTTCTCAAAGATAGAATTATCCTCCTTTTCAATGAGATAAATGACGACCTTGCCTGCAGTATTGTAGGTCAGCTTCTCTTTCTCGAGGCGCAGGATCCCGACAAGGATATTACCATTTATATAAATTCTCCCGGTGGCAGCTGTTCGGCAGGATTTGCCATTTACGACACCATGCGCAGCATTAAGTGCGATGTTTCCACCGTATGCGTGGGCTCGGCCTGCAGTATGGGCGCATTCCTTCTTGCGGCAGGCACCAAGGGCAAGCGTTACGGATTGGAAAACTGCGAGGTAATGCTTCATCAGGTTATCGGTGCAGTGGGCGGTCAGGCATCAGATGTGGTTATCGCCGCAAACTTTGCACGCCGCACCAAAGACAGAATTAACAACATCCTTGCTCAGAACATAGGCAAGCCGGTAGAGGAAATTGCCCGTGACACCGAAAGAGATAACTGGATGTTTGCCGAGGACGCTCTTGAATACGGTGTTATCGACGAGATTATCAAAAGCAAAAAATAAGTTTTTCAAGGGTTAATTATGTTCGTAATAACCGCTTTAAAGGTTTTGATGATGATTGGCTACGGATTGCCCGGTTATATTATGGTCAAAACCAAAATATTGGGCGAAAACGGTGCAAAGGTTTTTGCGAAATTTTTGCTGTACATCTGCTCGCCCGCCCTTTCCATACAAACACTGAATTCGGTGGACTGCACTCCGCAGCGTCTGAAATCCATGGGGGTTTTCTTCGTAGCGGTGTTGATTGCCCAGCTGGCGGTTATATTTATCTATTCCCTTCTGTTCCGCAAGCAGGTAAAATCCGACAGCGGCCACAAGGTTTGTGCCGTAACGGGCGCCTGCGGTAATGTGGGCTTTTTGGGGGTTCCTCTTTTGAAATTCCTATTCCCCGAAAACCCCGAAATAATACTCTATTCCGCAATTTTCTCTATTACGATGAACATTCTCGGCTGGACGGTAGGACTGTGGTTTATGACAGGAGACCGAAAGTACATCAAGCTGAAATCCATCTTTGTAAATCCTTCGGTAATTGCCTTTGCCATAGGGTTTACGTTGTTTGTCACAAAAATCAAGCTTCCCGCTCTTTTGGCCGAATATGTCGGAATGCTTGGCACTATGTCAACATTCGTATGTATGACCGTTTTGGGAATACGGTTGGCCACAAAGAAGCTTTCCAATGTGTTCCGAAGCTACAAAGTTTATATCGGCGCTATATCGAAGCTCTTTATATTTCCGATTATAGTTCTGGCGCTGTTTTACCTCCTGCCCGTTGACCATACGGTACGGGCCGCCGCCTTTGTATTGGGAAGCTGTCCTGCGGCAACTATGATACAAAGTCTGGCCGAAACCCACGGAGGAGATTCGGAAACAGCGGCAAACATTGTTCTTTCCACAAGCTTAATGTGTATTATTACTATCCCCTTTATGTGGACTCTTTTTAATCTTATTCCCGCATAAAGCAATGGAGGCGTTATTATGAAAAAAACTGTTGCAATTATATTTGGCGGCGAATCCTCGGAATATGAGGTTAGCTGTGTTTCTGCGGCAAATGTGGCAGAAAATCTTGATAAAGAGCTTTTCGAGGCCATCCTTGTAGGCATTACCAAGGACGGCAAGTGGTGGATTTTTGACGGCAGTACCGACGACCTCCGCAACCACATCTGGCAGGAAAAGCGTGCACTGCTCACCCCTGCGGTAATTTCTCCCTGCAAGGCACATCACGGCTTGGTGGCCTTCGACGGCGCAAACGGCAGTTTTAAAATAATCCACATAGATGTTGCCTTCCCCGTGCTTCACGGCAAAAACGGCGAGGATGGCACCATGCAGGGCTTGTTGGCTCTTTCGGGCATTCCCTTTGTGGGCTGCGATACCTATTCCTCGGCAGTTTCTATGGACAAAGCGGCCACCAAAACCATTTGTGCAGAAGCGGGACTGCCCGTGGTTCCCTTTATTGCCGCAATGCAGAATTGCGACAGAATTGCCCTTGCCGACAGAGCGGAAAAGGAATACGGCTACCCCGTATTTGTAAAGCCCGCCAATGCAGGCAGCTCGGTTGGTGTAACCAAGGCAAAGGACAGAGAATCACTTTTGAGGGGCATCGACATTGCCTTTGAAAACGACAAAAAGCTTCTTATCGAGCCCAATATTGTAGGACGTGAAATTGAAGTGGCTGTTTGCGGTAACTACAAGCCCTTTTCCTCGGTTTGCGGTGAAATTGTGCCCAACAGCGATTTTTATGATTACGAAACCAAGTATGTTTCCGACAGCGCAGACTGTCTTGCACCCGCACCTCTTGATGATGATGTGGCAAACATCATCC
>JAZSDB010000212.1:0-10612 GCA_045530975.1 Eubacteriales bacterium | reverse complement strand
GCGGTTTTTTATTATATGCTTGTTGTTTTATTTTGTAAGCTTGTCTATAGCACGAAGGGAAATTTCCTCGGCTGTTTCGCTGTCCATTGCCGATGCAATAATACGAAAACGGCCTGCGGCACAGGGGATAATATCGGCCTTGCCGTCCCCGAAATCAAATCCTGCACAGCGTGTGTTTCCGCAATCGGCACGAATGCTTGCAATAATGGATGCCATCTTTTCCTTGTCGGCAAAAACGGTGCGGGTGGTTACCGAGAAGGGAGGCAGACGGTCCACCATTTCTTCCACGGTAATCCCCTTCTTTTCCGCCAGCCCTGCGGCAGTTATGGCCAATAAAATTCCGTCACGGTGCAGGCGGTCATATTCCGCCAGACGTCGCTCGTTGGATTGATTGTCACCGTAGAACTTTACAGTAACCGAATGCCGCTTTAAAATTTGTTCTACCGCATCGGGAGTATCTCTGGGCAGCGTGACCAGCTCCCGTTTGCCCTCGATACAGCAGGCAGTCAGCAACTGCCAATAACCTATTTCACGTCCGCTGGGTAATTTGGCAACGGCCTTTTCTCCGTTGTCGGTTATACGGAAAACGGCACCTTCGCTGCTTTTTCCTATTTCAAGCTCGTTGGCACATTCATTTAGCAGTGAACTGGGAATATCGTCGGAAATGTTCATTCTTTTGGGAATAAAGGCCCGTGCCTTCAAATGGAAGAGATAACGCTTTATCAATGCCCCGTGAGGTAACAAAAATACACTGGCGGGCTTTTCGGCGGTGACTGCTTTTTTATGTGTCAGCGCCCTCAATTCTTCTCTTGAAAAGGGCATACCCTTTTGGTTAAACAGTCTGATTTCTATACGTCCGTCGCGCTGAGCGATAAAGGCGGTTTTACTGCGATATTCCGATGCGGCAAAGGCGGCTATGGCGTCGTTGCCTCCCGATATAACAGTGCATACACTGCCCACCTCCGAAGCTCCGCAGGACAGCTCGCAGGCGTGAGGGAGAGTCATATTGCTCCCTTCTGCATAGGCGATTACGTTGCCGTCTCCACCCAAAAGCCGTCCCAGACGCACAAAATATCCGTCGTCGCCCTCCTCGGCTACAATGCAATCATCATCAAAGACCAAGGCGTTTCCGGGCTTGGGGAAGCAGTCGTAATGGGATTCTCCCGCCACCATTTCTCCCGTGCCTATCACCGTGCCGGGGGATAATGCGGTGCCGTCACGAAGCTCTGCATTGGAAGAAATCACACAGCCCGAGGGAATAATGCAATCGTTGCCGATAACAACATTTTCGCCTACAATGCATCCTCTAAGGGTGCTGTTTCCTATGGTGCAGTTATCCATAATTACCGAATGGGTTATCTTTGCGGAATTGTGAATGTTTGCCTTTTTGCCTATGCAGTTTTCACCCTCGGAAAGCCACATATTACAGCGGTGATAATCTCCAAAGGAGCCGATGTCAAACCAATGGCCCATGGGCTCTATGCCTGCAATGGTCATTCCTCGGGAAAGCATGGCAGGGAAAAGGTCGTGGGCAAAATCCACAGCTCGGTCGCAGGGAATAAGCTCTACCGCTTTTTTTGACAAAAAGTATATGCCGGTATTTATAAGGTCGGAAAGGGTATCTCTCACCGAGGGTTTTTCGCAAAATTGGGTTACCAGTCCCTTGTAAAGGCAAACCGAGCCGTATTCTCCCGCATCGTGAGTGCGGCAAAGGATTATTCCCGCATCGCATCCACTCTCTCGGAATTGATTTTTGGCCTTTTCCAAATCATAATCCCACACAGCGTCCCCCGATAAAATCAGCACGCTGTCCTCCAATCTGTCCTTCAGCATAGCCACTGCACCTGCCGAGCCCAACGGCTTGCTTTCACGGAAAAACTCGGTATGCCCCTTGTTGAATTCCATAGATTCTATCCTTTCGGGCAGATACATAGTGGTTATGGCTGTACTGTTGAAATTCTGCGACCGCAGCATTCGGAGCGCTCTCTGTAATGCGCTTTCTCCGTTTACGGGCAACATCGGCTTTGGAATACAGTCCGTAAGGGGAGCCAGTCTTGTACCGAAGCCACCTGCCAGAATAACAGAATCGAATTTGGATTTTTCGGATAATTGCATAAAAACACCCTTCTTTTAAAGTATGTAGGGCGGGCTTGAAATTTATTATGTGCCAAATATGTTAAATTATACCGTTGCAAGTTGACAAAGTACAAAATTATGGGTATTATATACCTAGGAAAATATTATTTGCAGTGGTAATAAAATGAGCATAGAAGGATTAAAAATAGATAATATCGGTAAAGCTCATTCCTTTGCCCGTGGCTGTGTGGTGGCAGTGGGAAGCTTTGACGGTGTTCATAAGGGGCACCGAGAATTGCTTTCTCTTTTGTCTGAGCTGGGCAGAGAGTATAATGCTCCCACAGCGGTTTTCACCTTTGATGTGAAGGATAATCCGAAGAAACAGACAAACCGCCTGGCCACCGAGCTGCAAAAGAAAGAGCTTCTCGCCCAAGCGGGTGTGGATATGCTTGTTTCCGCTCCCTTCAGCAAATGCAAGGATATGGATGCGGAAAGCTTTATCTCTGAAATACTGTTGGACTTAATGGGCGCAAGGGCGGTTGTGTGCGGTTACGATTTTCGCTTTGGCCGTGATAGACTCGGCGATATGGAGCTGCTTCAGCGTGTGCTTGGTCCTATGGGTATTCCTGTGAAGGAAGCTCCCGTTTATTATTATAATGAGGCCCCTGTCAGCTCTACTGCCGTGCGCAGCTTGGTTTCAAGGGGAGATATGGTTGCCGCAGGCGCAATGCTGGGCAGAAATTATTCCTTTTCGGCAGAAATTATAAAGGGACGTCAGCTGGGACGCACATTGGGCTTTCCCACCGCAAACCAGCTTTTCCCCAAGGAACTTTGTATTCCTCCCTTCGGTGTTTATGCTGTAAGATGCACTTTGGACGGGGCTGTCTATAACGGAATAGCCAACCTCGGTGTAAAGCCCACCGTGGGTGCCGAGCCGAGCCCCCTTTGCGAAACCTATCTTTTCGGCTTTGACGGCGATGTATACGGCAGGGAAATGAAGGTGGAGTTTTTAAGGTTTATCCGTGCCGAAAAAAGGTTTTCATCGGTAGATGCTCTTAAGGAGCAGGTTTTAACGGACATAGAATCGGTTTGTTCTATTTTTAATCAAGGAGAGTTGATTTAATGAAATTCAAACGCAAAATTACGGTTTTGCTTGCTATATTTGCCATGGTTTTTCCTCTGTTTGCGGTTTGCGTTACCGCCGAGGATGAATTTTCGGAAACCCCTGATTTGTCCTCCAACAATGCGGTAGTGGTTTACTGCTTGGACGATGAAGAAATATTATGGTCCAACCGCAAGGATGAAAAGGTGGACCCTGCAGTTGCAACCAAGCTTGTAACCGCAATGGTGGTAATGGATGTTATTGCCGAAAGGGGCTTTAGTGTTTCCGCCATCGAGGCCTTTGCTGTTGCCGATGCCTTGGATTGGGGCAACCCCTATAACCAGAGAATGCCCTATGTAAATCTTTCTGCCAAAAAAACCTATTCGGTGGAATATTTGCTTCAGGCAATGCTGGTGGGCAATGCCTTCGATGCCGCAAATGTGCTGGCATATCACTTCGGCGAGAATTTTCTCGGCGGCAGTGTGGATGGCTTTATTGAAAAAATGAACGAAAAGGCGGCCGAGGCAGGCGCAATCAATACTAAATTTGTGAATGCCACCGGCATAAAGGCCGAGGGACAGTATACCACTCCCTATGATGTGGCCTTGATTACCGCAAAGTTTTATGAATATAACACCCTGGTGAACTATTCAAATGCTTCTACCTTCGGCAAATCCAACATTGTCAGCAAGAATTTTCTTAAAGACGGCAGTAAGGTTATGGGTTATGTAAATGATGCCGCTATCGGTCTTATTGCAGGCCAGCTGGATATTTACGGTAATTATTGCCTTATCACCGCAGTACAGGAAAAGGGACGTACCTATTTCTTTATTATTATGTGCGCTCCCGGTATGGATATAGACAGAGCCACCGGTGTGTGGTCCTTCCCGTCGGGCAATGCCTATGAGGACGCAAACGCTCTTATCAAATGGCTGAAAACCTCCTTTGAGCTTCTTTCCGTCGCATCCGAGGATACGGTGGTGGGCGAGCTCCGTTTGGACTTCGGCTCCTCCTCCGACCACGTAATGGTTTATCCCGCCGAGGCGGTGGAAAAATTGGTTCTCAAAAACATTTCGGGCGAGATAACCAGCTCCATCGAATACGATACCTCGCTGGTTTACAAGAAGGTATTTAACGGCACCGAGTGCGATACAATAAAGGCCCCCGTAAGCTATGGACAAAAGGTGGGCGTGATTACCTTCTCCTACGGAGATAAGGTGGTTGCTACGGTGGATGCGGTTGTAAAGGACAGCGCAGAGGAGGATAAGGTTCTTTCCTCTATGGCATCTATCAAGAATTTCCTCTTTGGACCTGTTATGAAAACTATAATGATTATAGTTTTAAGCATTTTGGGTATTTACATTATCGTGATGATCACTATGGCGATAATCAGAACCGTAAAACGTGTACAGAACAGAAAAAAGAAGAACGAAGATATCCGTAACGGCCAGAAAAACGGCGAAAAGCGTAAAGCTAAGGACTCGGCTTCCCAAAAGGGAAGGTTCGATAAAGAAAAATAATTGCAAAGATGGGCAAATTGTGAACAAATTATTAATTTTGCCGTTTCGTATTGCAATTATCAATTCTCTGTGGTAAAATTCGATTTAGTTGCCGAAAGGTTTTCTTTTGGCTTGGATTAATGAAAGGAAGTTACATATTATGAGCACACTTGAATACATTATCGGCGGCGTTCTTCTCCTTCTTGCCGTTATCCTTATCTGCGTTATCGGTAAGCAGCAGAGCAAGCGTCACGGTCTCGGCAGTTCTATTGCAGGCACCGGCGCTTCCGAATCTTATCTTGCTAAGAACAATATTGTAAATAAGGATAAGCGTCATCAGAAGATTACCCTTATCGTCGCTATCATCTTTGTTGTTCTTACCATCGCTCTCTATGTGGTAGGCACCATTCCTGAAACCAAGGAAGATACCTCTTCTGCCGTTTCTACCTCTGAAGTAGCTGAATAAGACAAATAAGCCGAGGTTCTGCCTCGGCTTTGATTTTACAATAAAACCCCAAAGGCAAGCTGCTTTTGGGGCTTTTTGTTTATTCTGATATAGTTACCGATTCATCAATGCTGTCGGAGGATTCGCTTTCGTCTTCAACGGTAATCCACATAGCGGGACGTATTCCCACCTTGTCGTAATCCACGCCGTAGCGGGGGAATGTGTTTCCGTCATAGAAAACATAGGGGGCAAAGGCAGATGCCTCGCCGTCATTGCGAAGCCACCAACGGCAATAACCGTCACGCAGGATGCCTTCTGCGGTGAGGTAGCTTTCTGCCGCCGCTTTTCTCCAGGAGGCATACTCCATATAAAGCTTTGCTTCCTCGGTGGAAAGGATAAATACCTTATCGGTTACGTTTTCGGAAACAGCGGTATCTGCGATAATTGCTTTTTCATCATCGTTAAAGGATTTTGCACAAAATTCATCGCTCAGCCATTTGCGAAGTGACGAATCCTGCCAAGTGACCTCTGCTTCTGTTGTGTGGTATGGTGCAATTTCAATGCAGTTTCTGGAAAGCACCAGAATTTTTCCCTGCTCCTTTGCCAAAACCTGCCACTTGATTGCATTATCCTTATATTTACCAAAGGTGATTATATCGTTTACCTCGGCATCGATAAAAGATTCCTTTTCTTCACCGATTATTTCGGGGGGCTCCGTATCGCTCTCCTCGGTAAAGGACTGACCTACAACCGAATTGTTGCCATTGCTCTCATCGTCGGAAAAGAGCTGAGGATTAACAAGATAAGCCACAAAGGTTACCATTGCCAAAACCGCCAGAACAATTGCAATTATGGCTACCGGTAGGGAAATGGGCTTAACTTCTTTCTTTTTTGCGGCCATTTATTCTTCCTCCGCAGGCAATTTAAGAGATTTGCTCCAACCGGTAACCGAAATAATTTTCTTTGCCAGCAGGGCAGATGCTCTCATGCTTGCCTTCACGTTGGGATGTCCGTTGGCGCCGGTTTCTTCTTCGTTACCGAACATGGTATCTACAAAGAGGAAGTGCACCTTTTTGTCGGTAAGAGAAATCTCACGTATGGTATTTCTCAAAAGCTCTGCATAGGGCTGTGTCATCATACCGTACATCCAGATAATCTGCGCTTCGGGGTATCTTGCTCTGATTTTTGCCACCAGGTCCTTCGCCGCCTGAGCAAATTGGTCATCAGGTGCAGGTCCGCCGCAGTCGTTGGTGCCGATGTTTAAAACAACAACATCTGCCATCCATCCGTCATTGCACTCTCCGCCGGTGCGTGTAAGACGGTTGTAATATTCTCCCGCCTTCACGTCCTCGTAATTACCCTCGCAATTACATACAATACCCTTGCCGGAATTGCAGATAAATCTTCCGTCGGCATTGAACTTTTCTGCGGTAAGGTAAGCATAGGAATAGGTTCCGTCCTGCTGGAAGGTCTGGTAGCTGGGGTCCTTGGAGGAACCGAGCACGCCGTAGCCGGCGGTGATGGAGTCGCCGATAAATTCTATTCTTCTCGGGCTGTTGAGGGGGGGCTTGCGGAAGCCGGCATTGGTGCCCAAAAGGGTGATTTCATCGAACAATAAAGGCGCATCGCCTTCGGTTACCTTCAAAACCTCCACACGGTGTCTTCTGTCGGAAAGACCTTCTATTATAAGCTTTTCCGAGCCGTTTACCACGGCAAAGCGCTGACGTCTGTTGCCATCTATAATAACCTTGACATAAGCGGGAATATCGGCTTCGTATTTGCCGAGAGAAAGTATAAATCCGGTGCCGTTGAATACAAAGGAAAATCCGCTGTTGGTCCAATCAAAGGCCAGACAGCCGTCCTTTTCGGTATATCTGCCCTTTATGCGGATGGAGGGATTGCCTGCAAGCTTAATTGCATCGTTGGGGATCAATATATTTCTGTCCATAGTTATCTCCTATACATTAAAATATTTGCCATTGCTATAAAAAAAGCATATAGGAGCGATATGGAATATTTATTACCGTTTTATTAACCTTTTGTAAATTTCGCCGACGCATAAAGGAGCTGTGGAAAGCGCCACGGCAATCATCCATTGTTTTGCCTCCAAAAGCGCCACGCAGAAGAGAGAGGCCGCCTGCGGAATAAGCACCACCGAGGTCTGCATTGACAGGCAAAGGAAGAAAGCGATCCATATAAAGGGATTTCTGTTTTTCTTTTTACAGAAAATGCTGTTATCGCTCCGCAGGTTCAGGGAATGAAATAATTGGGACATTCCCAAAACCAAAAAGCACATTGTTCTTCCCACAATAAAGGACGAGGTGTTGTTTCCTATCACAAAGGCGATAATGGATAAGGTTCCGATAAGGGTTCCCTCAAAAACCATTCTTGCCACCCTCAGCGAGGAAAACAAGGGCGAGGAGGCATCAATGGGAGGACACTCCATCACGCTGTCATCGGTCTTTTCCAAGCCCAAAGCGATGGCAGGCAGGGAATCGGTGGTAAGATTTATCCACAAAAGCTGTATGGCTGTTAATGGGGAGGGGAGAGATATAAGCATTGATAGAAACACGGTAAACAGCTCTCCGATATTGCAGGACAGTAAAAGATGTACCGCTCTGCGAATGTTTCGATACATTCCGCGGCCCTCCTTTACCGCAGAAACCACGGTGGCAAAATTATCGTCGGTCAGAATCATATCTGCCGATGCCTTTGCCACCTCAGTGCCGCTTATGCCCATAGCGCAACCGATGTCTGCCTTTTTCAAGGCGGGAGCATCGTTTACCCCGTCGCCGGTCATCGCTACGGTGTAGCCCTTTCTTTTCAATGCGGTTACAATTTTAAGCTTGAAGGAGGGGGTAACACGGGCAAAAACATTGCATTCCTCCACAGCACGCTCGAAATCCTTTTCTTTAAAATCAGCCACTTCCTTTTCGGTATAAACAATATCGTTTTTCTGCGCTATACCTATCTTTTTGGCAATCGCAAGTGCGGTTTCGGGGTGGTCGCCCGTTATCATTATTGTGCGGATACCTGCTTTTTTGCAGGTGTGTACCGCCGATTTTGCCTCCTGCCTGGGAGGGTCCTCGATGCCTAAAATTCCTATATATTCAAAACTTCCCGAAAGAAGATTGGCGGGTACGGATTTGCAGTGATATTTGGCAAATGCAATGGTGCGCAATGCCTTTTCAGCCATTTTTCTTGTGGATGACTCTATATCCCTTGCCGAGGGACAAAAGGACGATATGATATCGGGGGCGCCCTTTAAATAAACCGTATATCCCTTTCCGTCTTTGTGGGCGGTAACCATATATTTCTTTGCCGAATCGAAGGGTATTTCGGCAATGCGGGGATATTCACTTCGCCACCTTTCGGGATCTCGGCAGAAATCGGTTAATGCAAGCTCGGTAGGCGAGGAATCGTTGTTGCACAGAGCACAGGCGGTTTGCAGGTCGGCTTCATTGCCGTCAAATTCCACCACTGTCATTTTATTGCAGGTCAGTGTGCCGGTTTTGTCACAGCAAATAACCTGAGCACATCCCAGTGTTTCCACTGCGGGCAAACGCTTTACTATGGCCTTTTTCTGAGCAAGAGTGCGCACCCCTGCGGAAAGCACTACCGTAACAATAGCAGGCAGGCCCTCGGGTATGGCCGCAACCGACAGCGATACCGATGTCATAAACATTTCACCTATGTTCATCCTTTTCAGCAGGGAAAGGATAAATATGAAAAGACAAATTCCCAGGGTAATGTTTCCTAAAAGCAAGCTCAGCTTTTCCAAACGCTTTTGCAGAGGAGTGAGCTCCTTTTCTCCCTTTATCATGCCTGCTATTTCTCCCACACAGGTTTCCATACCCGTGCGCAAAGCAATCCCCTTGCCTCTGCCCGAAATGATATGTGTAGAGGCAAACACCGCATTTGACATTTCGGAAATGGGTGCATTTTCAGCTATTTTTGCATCCCGGTCCTTCAAAACCGCCGAGGATTCTCCCGTAAGTGCCGATTCATCCGCCATAAGCTGATTGGATTCCAGAAGGCGGCCGTCGCAGGGGACGATATCTCCCTTTTCCAGCAGAAATATATCTCCCTTTACCAGTTGTGTAGAAGGTATTTTGCAGGCACGCCCCTCCCGTAATACGGTTGTTTCGGGGGAGGTCATTTTTTTCAGTGCCTCCAGTGACTTTTCAGCACGGCTTTCCTGCATAAGGGAAATAACCGCATTGAGCATTACGATCAGTAATATAATTATGGGATCGGCATAGCCCTCACCCGAAATATATCCCGTTATAAAGGAAATTAATGCCGCAACCATAAGCACCAAGGTCATTCTGTCGCTTAATGCCGATAAAAAGCGCATAAAAAGGTTTTTCTTTTTTGCCTCCTCCAGCTTGTTTTCTCCGTCACGTCTTAATCTTTCCTGCGCCTCCTGCTCATTTAAACCCTCCGCACGGGTAAGGTTATCCTTCAGAAGCTT
Source organism: Eubacteriales bacterium (assembly GCA_045530975.1). Classification (GTDB taxonomy): domain Bacteria; phylum Bacillota; class Clostridia; order Oscillospirales; family CAG-382; genus Coliplasma. The sequence continues at coordinate 1,016 of JAZSDB010000212.1, read as the reverse complement.
TGAAATACTGTCGTTGTACCACATATTATTTTATCCTCTCTATTTCTTTTCTGCATTTATAAAGCAAAAATAAATTGGGCATCATCATTAAAGCATTTAAAATGTCGGACAGCTCCCATATCTGTTGTGTATTGAAAAAAACTGCCAATGCGGAGGTTAGCGAGAATAATGCTCTGTATACAATACGGGGCAATGCCCTTTGGGGAAACAGAAAATCAAGACAGCAGTGGGCATAATAGCACCAGCTTATAACCGAGGCAAAGGCCAAAAGGGAAAGGGTAAGGGAAAATAAAAAGCCACCCGATTTGCCCCAGCAATGAGTAAATATAACCTCCATATCTCCGTCGGGTGAGGAAATAATGGCCAGTGCGGTAAGGGTGGATACGATAAAGGTGTCGAAGAATATCTCGAAAATTCCCCATCGGCCTTGGATGTCACTGTCCTTTTCGGAGGAGGTGCCGTGTGCAAGGGGAGAAGAGCCCATTCCTGCTTCATTGGAAAAAATACTTCTCGCAAAGCCCTCCCGTATAAATCCCGCCATTGCGGCTCCCGAAAAGCCACCTGCCATTGGGGAAAAGCCAAAGGCCTCTGTAAATATGCTTTTCAGCGCAGGAAGCAGGTTGTTTCTGTTTATTACAAGTATAGCGGTGCAGGCCGCAATATAGAACCCGGCGAACAACGGGATGATAATGCTGTTTAGCTTTGCAATCCGTTTTTGCCCTCCGAAAACGGCAAAGCCCACTATTCCGCCCACAAGCATTGCGGCAAGGGACTTCTTTAATCCCAGCTTCACAAAAAATGAAGATATTACTCCCGTTTGGGTAAGGTTTCCCGTTCCGAAAGAGGCGAGAATGCAGAGAATGCAAAAGACAACTGCGGTTTTTCCAAAACCCATACTTTCCAGACGGAAGGGTGCTCCGCCTCGATTGTGCTTATGTGATACAGATACCTTAACCTCGGCATATTTCAGTCCCATGCCGAAAAAGGAACAAACCCACATCCAGAAAATACTTCCC